>NZ_JBDNFF010000310.1:0-9225 GCF_041689975.1 Gemmatimonas sp. | reverse complement strand
TGATCGGTCGCCGCGACACGACGCTGTTGCCGGCCGACGTGGGCTACTATCGCGATCGTTACAGCGTGGTGCTCGATAATCTTCCCGACCGCATCCGACTCGGTGTCGGGCAGGATGTGCGCGACGTACCGCATCCGCTGTCCGCGCTCGTGCCAAGTCCGTACGAATACGCGATGGGGAGCGCGCTGCGCATTCGCATTCCCGGTCGCGAGATCGTGGTCGATGAAGTGAAGTTCCGCCCGCGGAATGCGGCACAACCGGCGGCCGTGGGTTCGGTGTACCTCGATCGTGAAACCGGTGCCGTCGTGCGTTTGTCGATGACATTCACGCGAGCGGCGATCATCGACAAACGCATCGAGACACTGGTGGTCACGCTCGAGAATGCTCTGGTGCGTGAGCGATACTGGCTGCCGCGCCGACAAGAGGTGGACGTGTCGCGCGGTAGTACGTGGTTCGACATTCCGGTGCGCGGGATCGTGCGCGGCCGCTGGGAGATCTCGGGCTACACGGTGAACGAGCGCATCGCGCAGAGCACCATGATGTTGCCGCGATGGAGTGCGGTGCCGCGCGATTCCGCCAAGGCGTATCCGTTCACTGGTCGTGTAATCGATGCACTACCGCCGGAAATTCAGATGGCGAGCAGTGAAGACGTCGTGCGCGCTCGCGTGCAGGCGGAAGCTGCGATTCGCAGTTCGATGCTGTCTCGGCCTACGACGGCGTCGGTGACGGGCCGTGGTATCAGCGATCTCGCGCGCTTCTCGCGCACTGAAGGGCTGGCCGTCGGCATCGGGGCGTCACATCGCAGCAGCATCGGCGTTCAGGTGGGCGGCCGGGTACGCTACGGGTTCAGCGACAAGCAGGTGAAGGGACAGCTGGCGATTGGTCCCGTGCCCGCGTTTGGACGTTCGCCGCTGATTCAGCTGTTCGCCGAGCGCGACTACCGCGATCTCGCGTTCGCTGAACGAGCCGGCGTCACGAACTCGTTGGGAGCGGCGCTGTTCGGCAGTGACTACACCACGCAAGTCGAAACGCGCGCCATCGGCGTGTTGTGGCGCCGTAAGCCCACCAGCGCGTTTACCTGGCGGCTGGCCTACGAGAACGATTTGCCACTGTCGGTGCGGGCATCATCGGTGTCGGGGCGGTTCCAGCCCACCCTCAGCGCATGGGACATCGCGGGGGTGCGCGCCGAGGTGCAGGGTGTGGGCGGCTGGGTGGGGGGCGATACACGCGGTGCTCGAGGGAACTGGTCGCTGCAGATGAGTGCCGGTGCCTTCGAGGGGAACGGCAATCCTCTGGTGGCCCGCGCACAGGGCCTCGTGCAGATCACCAAGCCGTTGGCCGGCGATCGTGCGCTCTTTCTGCAGACCTTCGCCGGCGCGGCTGGTGGGCGCGACTTGCCGCCGCAGTGGCTGATCTTTGCCGGCGGCCCGTGGTCGGCACCGGGGTACGACTTTCACGCCTTCGCGTCGCGCGCGATGCTGTCGCAGCGGCTTGAATTCCGGCAGCCGATACCGGCGCCGTCGATTCCGCTCAAGCGCTGGGGAAAGTCACCGCCGCACGTCACCCTCGCCCCGTTCGTGCAGGTGCTGGCGACCGCCAGTGGAATTCCCGATCGTCCCACTACGGCCGCGCTTCGGCCGTCGGCCGGACTCGGCGTGCTGTTGTTCTACGATTTGGTGCGCGCCGATGTGGCGCGCGGACTGCGCGACGGACAATGGCGCTTCGCCATCGACATCGATCGCGGCTTCTGGGGGATCCTCTGAGCGAACGCTACGACGCGGCGTACTTCGACAAGTGGTACCGACATCCCACGCATCGCGTAAAAACGGCGGCCGAGCTGACTCGTCAGGTGTCATTCGTGTTGCACACGGCCGAGTGGGTGTTGGGGAGACGTGTGCGCACGGTGTTGGACGTAGGCTGTGGCGAGGGGAACTGGTATCCCGTGCTGCGGGCGCTCCGGCCCCGCGTGGCGTATGCCGGCGTCGATCCGAGCGCGTACGCCGTGTCCAGGTTCGGCACGCGCCGGAATCTGCAGCAGGGCGGCATCGAGGATCTCGGTTCGCTCGACCTGCGCGAGCAGTACGATCTCGTGGTGTGCTGCGGCATGCTGAACTACCTGTCGGTGGCCCAACTCACCAGCGGCATCGGTCAGGTGGCGAAGCGAACGAGTGGTATGGCGTATCTCGAGCTGTTCACGAACGACGATCACTTCGAAGGGGACACCGATTGGCCGCCACCCAAGTCGGCAACGTGGTATCGTGGGCTGATGCAGCGCGCGGGTCTCGTGCCCGTAGGAATGCAATGCTACGTGGCAAAAGCGGAGCAAGACCGGGTCTCTTCTCTGGAACGACTGTAGATTCTGCATGATGACAGATCGGATTGCCGCGCCGTCGCGCTGGTCGACGTTTCTCGAAGAGCTGCGTGCGGAACGCCGCGCCTGTGATGCGCCGCGTCCGTTGCGGGCGCTGGCAGAAGAGTTCGCAGGCCGTACTCTAGCGTTGCTTTTTCCGCAGTTTGCGCATCCCTCGCGCCTTGGCGCGGCTGGAGTCGACGAAGAAGCAGCCCATGTCGAATCGCTGTTGCGCGCAGCGATCGCACCGATGGTGACGGACGTCGAACAGGTCGTGCCCACGTTTCTGAATCGACTACCCGAGGTACGAGCCTCTCTGCTGCTCGACGCCGAGGCGATCCTGTCGGGCGATCCGGCGGCGGAGAGTCTGGAAGAAGTGATCGTGGCGTATCCGGGCTTTCTCGCCACGGCGGTGCATCGTGTGGCGCACGAGCTGTATCGGCTGAACGTCCCCGTCTTTCCGCGGTTGCTTTCGGAGTGGTCGCACCGGGAGACCGGTATCGACATCCATCCAGGCGCGGTGCTCGGGGCCAGTTTCGCGATCGATCACGGCACCGGCGTCGTGATCGGCGAAACGAGCATGATCGGCGATCGGGTGCGACTGTACCAGGGTGTGACGCTGGGTGCGCATGCGGTCGCCAAGAAGCTGGCACACCAGAAGCGACACCCAACGCTTGGCAACGATGTGGTCGTCTATGCCAATGCGACCATTCTTGGTGGAACCACCGTGATCGGCGATGGGTCGATCATCGGCGGGAACGTCTGGATGACATCGTCGGTCCCGCCACGCTCAGTGGTGCAGTTTTCGAGCCGGGTGGAGCAGCGCCCGACCGACGACGGAATCGAGTTTCACATTTAGTAGTCACCTGCGACACTCTTTGGTCCCTCTTTCCTCACCGACTCATGCGCGTCTCCACGATTCTCGACACCATCGGCCACACGCCGCACGTGCGCCTGCATCGCTTATTCGATCCGCGCGTTGAAGTGTGGATGAAGCTCGAACGGGCGAATCCGGGTGGTAGCATCAAGGACCGCATCGCGCTGGCGATGATCGAAGATGCCGAGCAGCGCGGTGTGCTCACGAAGGAGAGCGTGATCATCGAGCCGACGTCGGGAAACACCGGCATTGGTTTAGCGATGGTGGCGGCGGTGAAGGGCTATCGTTTGGTGCTGGTGATGCCGGAGTCGATGTCGATCGAACGTCGCAAGCTGATGGCGGCGTACGGCGCAACGTTCGACTTGACGCCACGCGAGAAGGGGATGAAAGGGGCGATCGAACGTGCCAATGAACTGGTGGCGAGCACGCCCCATGCCTGGATGCCGAATCAATTCACCAACGAAGCGAATATCCGCGCACATGCGCTGACGACGGCGCGTGAGATTCTGGCCGACTTTCCCGACGGCGTGGACTACATGATCACCGGTGTCGGCACGGGCGGCCATATCACGGCGTGCAGCGAAGTGCTGAAGCAGCACTGGCCGGCGATGAAGACGTTTGCGGTGGAACCCGCGAAGTCGCCGGTGATCAGTGGCGGTGCGCCGGGGCCGCATCGCATTCAGGGCGTGGGTCCGGGCTTCATTCCCGACAACCTGCATGTGGACACGCTGGACGGGGCCATTCAAGTCACCGAAGAAGCTGCCTTCGAGTACACACAGCGCTCGGCACGCGAAGAAGGAATTCTGGTGGGCATCTCCAGTGGTGGTTCGCTGGCTGCGGTGGCGCAGAAGATTCCTGAAATGATGGATGGCGCACGCGTGCTCACGTTCTGCTACGATACGGGCGAACGATACCTTTCCATCGAAGGACTTTTTTCCGTATGAGCATTCTCTTGCGTGTGGCTACCGCTGCCGTGCTGTTCGCACCGGCGCTGTCGTGGGCACAGACGCCCGCGACAGCGCCGGTGGCGCCCAAGGTCACGCGTGCCGATCTCGCGGCCGCGTACATGCGGGTCGATGCGGCCTACACCAAACGGGAGACTGCGAAGAGCATATCCGACTCGTTGCGCGCGCAGGTGAACCGCACCGTCGATCGTGCGGCGTTGAGCTTCTTCGCCGGACAGTTTGCGGCGGCGGTCAATACGATCGATGCCGCCGCTGCGCAGCTCACGGGTGTTGCCACGACACCGTCGCCCCCGTCGACGGGGCCGCGCTCCCTGAACGGCGCGCCGGTAAGTGCGGCGCGCGACGAGTATCTGGCTCGGCTCGCGGTGGTGGACAGCACGGGTCCGCTCGCGCAGGCACTGCTCTCCACCCGTGAGCGCGCCAAACTGTTGGTCGATGTGCCGTCGCCGGAGCGCAGCGCGGAATTTCTAAACGACCCCGCCAGACTGTTTCGTGACCTGGCCCGCGAGGTGAGCGTACTCGAGCGCGGGCGTGACCCGTACATCGGATTGGTGGGCGATTACTGGCGTGTGTACCGCGGCGCGAACAGTGTGCTCGTTCCCATGCGGATCGTAGTGCCACCGTCAGCGAATGTGCGAAAGCCGGTAGGGGTGTTGCTGGTGTTGCATGGAGCTGGCGGCGACGAGAACATGTTCGTCGATGCCTATGGTAGTGGCATCGCACCACAACTGGCGGCCGAACAGCGGCTCATTCTCGTGTCGCCGAAAACCGACATCTTCGGCACGACGCCCGAGCACTTCGATGCGCTGATGGCGCTGTTGCGTAACGAGTTCCGCATCGACAGCACTCGGGTGTATGTGATCGGACACTCCATGGGCGCCGGCGCGGCCGCGCGCTTGGCGCAAGCGCGTCCGTCGCAGATTGCCGCGGTGGCACTCCTGGCGGGCGGGAGTCCGATCACGGTGGCGAATGCGCCGCCGTCGTTGTTCGTTGGTGCGGAGCTCGATGGCATCATTCCCGCCGCCCGTGTGGAAGCAGCTGCCAAGGCGTCGCCCGGCGCGACGTACGAACTCTTTCGTTATGAAGGGCATCTGCTGATGGTGGGGCACGGCGTGCGGCGCGCAGTGCCGTGGCTTGTAACCCACACCCGCTGAGCCAGTAGCGAAAAACCGTGCCGCATTTTTCTCCGATTCTGTTTGCGCTGGCGTTCGCCACCATGGTGGTCGCACTCACGGCGTTCGGTCGTCGCTTGCCGATACCGGCACCGCTGTTGCAGGTGCTGGCCGGGCTGGCTGTCGGATTCGTGCCGGGTGTGTCGATGCCGACGCTCGATCCGGACGTGGTGTTCTTCGTATTCCTGCCACCGATTCTGTGGGCGGCGGCCTTCTTCACGTCGTTCCGCGAATTCACCGCGAACCGGCGGGCGATCGGTGGCCTCGCGATCGGATTGGTGGTGGCTACGACCGCCGTGGTGGCGGTGATCGCCCGGATGCTGATTCCTGATATGCCGTGGGCGGTGGCGGTCGCGCTCGGTGCGATCGTGTCGCCGCCAGATGCCGTCGCCGCCACGGCGGTGGTGTCGCGGCTACCGGTACCGAGCCGTGTGATCGTGATTCTCGAAGGCGAGAGCCTCGTGAACGATGCGTCGGCGCTGGTGCTGTATCGCACGGCGGTGGCCGCCGCCGTGACCGGCGCGTTCAGTTTTGGTGAGGCGCTGGTGCGCTTCTTCCTCGATGGCGGTGTCGGTGTGTTGGTTGGTCTCGCTGTTGGGTGGCTACTCATTGCGGTGGCACGGCGCACGCGCGACGAGCTGGCCGAGACCGTGCTCACGCTGGCGGCGCCGTATGCGGCTTGGGTACTTGCCGAGACGCTGCATGTGTCGGCCGTGCTGGCCTGCGTAGCCGGCGGACTCTACGCGCGCCAACATCTGTCGGCGGCAGTGGGACCACGCTCGCGCATTCAGTCGCGTGCCGTGTGGGACCTGCTCGTGTTCACGCTGAACGCGTTGATTTTCATTCTGCTGGGTCTGCAGTTTGCCGAGCTGATTCAGCGGTCGGGAGTTGCCGCGTTCGACGGAGCGGTCAAGTACGGCGTGCTGATGGGTGTGGTGGTCATGGTGGTCCGGCTGGTCTGGGTGCCGGTGACCACGATTTGCGCGCAGTCGCTGCGTCGCGGTCGGGCGGTGAAATCCACTGCCGGCAACTGGAAGTCGATGTTTCTGGTGTCGTGGACCAGTATGCGCGGCATCGTGTCGCTGGCCACGGCGTTCGCACTGCCGCTCACGCTCGACAGCGGCGCGCGTTTCCCCTATCGAGACGAGCTGATCATCATGACGATGTGCGTCATTCTCGTCACGCTGGTCGTGCAGGGGCTGTCACTAGCCCCGATAATTCGCGCCTTCAAGTTCGTGCCCGAGGTGGCGCACCACGAAGAAGAGCAGATCGCGCGACAGGAAGCGCTACGTCGCGCGGCTGAAGCTCTCGAAGACGCGTCGCGCGAGCCGTGGGCCGATCCCGCCGATGTAGAGTGGCTTCGCACGGAGCTGCGCGATCGACAGCAGCGCCACAAGCACCGCAGTCACGCGAATCACGGTAGCCGCTCCCGTTTGCGGTCGCGTATGCTGGACGCCGAACGACGCATGCTGCTGCGCCTGAGGAACGAAGGCGCGATCTCCGACGAAGTGCTACGCACACTGGAGTCGGAAATCGACCTCGATACGCTTCGGCTCAGCCCGTCTTCGTAAGCTCGCGACCGGACGATACGCTAGTCGTACCTTCGGGCAGGCGGTCGAGTCGATCGAGGCGCTCCACGTCGATCGCGATGGATTCTCCGGTCGACTGCGCGAAGATATCGGCGAACTTCGCATCCCACGTGATGTCGTCCCAATAGTACGACGTACGCACAGACACGCGGGTGGAGAATGTTTCTTCGTGCGCAGTGATGAGCACGAGCAGTTCCGCTTCCGCCTCGCGCAGCTGCTGCGGTGTGAAGCCGAGCAGCGGACTGTCGGCGGTAATCGGATGCACGACGGTCCAGTGCAGCGGGAACAGCGCGACCTGACTCCGCTCGAGGGCGAGCTGATGGAAATTGCGCTCGCGCTTGCCTTCATGCATCTCGAACAGCGAGAGACTGACATTGGCGTGCAGGTCGGTCAGCTGGCTTGGCAGTTCATTGACGCATCGGAACATGAGCCCGCGCGCACCGTTGTACGGGGCCACCACCGCTGATTCGCTGAAGCGCACCTGTGCCCGCGGGCGGATGAGTCGGGCCAGCAACAGTCCGCCCACGAGCACCAAGGTGAGTGGGCCAGCCAACGACTCGATAACCACCAACCAATTGGCCGTGATGCCCATGGCATAGATCGGACCGGTACTAGTGGTAGTAAAGATGCCCGTGCTGAACACGAAGGCGCGGAGAAACGGATCGGTGATGCCCAGGACTTCGGCACCGACCAACGATCCAGAAGGGAGCGCCGCGTAGGCCAGCGCAAAAACCCCATTCATCAGCAGGACAGCGCCAAGCATCCAGAGCACGAACACGGACCACGGCACCTGGAGCGCTGTCAGATACAGTCGTTCGGTGCGCTGCGCGCGCAGCCCGTACTTGGTGGACGTGGAGGTGCCGTCGCGATTGAACAGGCGGCCGCGCGACTGTTGTGCGACGACGTGGCCGAAGCCCAAGTCGTCGGACGGTGGCAGAACGATACCGATGTCGGTCTCGTCGAACGTGCCGGATGTCGGAGTATTCACGGCGATCGGGTTGGAGTACACGAAGGCTGCCGATCTCGAAGATACCTGTGGGTCACGTGCGCTGCATCCATGGGAGCTACCGCTGGCGAATACGGAAGAAATCATACGTGCTTGTCGCCTGTGGAGGATCTTTACCGAGGCTGCAATGCTTTTCCCGGATCCCAACTATGTATTGACAACTGACAATGGTCAGTGTACATATGAGGAAATAGGTCATGATTAAGACTGTTAAGCACAAGGGGTTGGAACGCCTCCATGACACGGGAAGTCCTCGCGGCATCCGCACGGATCTCGTCGCGAAGATCGAGCGCATTCTGGGTGTGCTTGATGTGGCCACCGAACCTCAGGCGCTCAACCTGCCCGGATAGGCGTTGCACCCACTCAAGGGTGACATGAAGAGGCTTTGGGCGGTAACGGTGAAGGCCAACTGGCGGATCGTGTTTCGGTTGGTCGATGGCGACGCGTTCGACGTTGCGCTGATGGATTATCACTAGGAGGAGTACGATGCCGATGAAGAACCCGATCCACCCTGGCCGTCTTGTGCGGCACGACTGTTTGGAGCCGTTGGAGCTCACGATCACGGCGGGGGCGAAGGTGCTGGGCGTATCTCGGCAGACGCTCAATAACGTCGTCAATGAGAAGACAGGCATCAGCGCCGAAATGGCCATTCGGTTGTCGAAGGCATTCGGGAGCACTCCAGAAACGTGGCTCGCGATGCAGATGGCGTTCGATTTGGCCCAAGCTCGCAAGCTGGGGGGTCGCATCAACGTGAAGCGCTACGAGATCCTGCAGCCAGAAGCGGCGGCATAATCGACGGATTTACGTGGCCATCGATATCGCAACCGGTGATCGCGTGAACCCTGCTCAGTAGCCCCGCTCGCGATCGACGATCCACTTCGGCAGCATACCACGCTCGAGCGATTCGAGACATTCGAGAAATCCATGCGCGGCGCCGTCGATCGTGGTGAGGCCGGAAATGTGCGGCGATACCATCACGCGCGGATCGCTCCAGAGCGGCGAGTCGGCGGGCAGTGGCTCAGTGGCGAACACATCGAGCGCCACCGCCCGCAGCCAACCCTGGTCCAGCGCGTGGGGCAAAGCGGTTTCGTCGACCACCGAACCGCGTCCAGCGTTCAACAGTACGGCGCCGTTGCAACGCGCGAGCACGCTGCGCGAGACGAGGCCGCGGGACGCGGGCGTGTCGGGAACGGCAACCACGATCCAGTCCACGTTGCCCACCAGGTCGCCGAGTGCACGGGACGGATGCACGGCCGAGAACACCGC
>NZ_JBDNFF010000309.1:0-14501 GCF_041689975.1 Gemmatimonas sp. | reverse complement strand
TTCCGAATCCTCGCCCGATGGTTGATTGCCAACGGACACGTGGATGAGGATCCCACGGCCAGGCTGGACAAGCCGAGCGCCTCGGCCATGAAGCTCATCAAGCTCGACTCGGCACCCGACGTCGATCGCTTGGCAGGCCGAATGCACAGCCCGCTTGACGACATTTGGCAAACGATCTGTGGAACCGGGCTCGAGCCGAGTGTCACGCTCGATCTCGACGTCAACGAACTGGATCCCGCGACGAAAGAAGTCATTGGTCTCGGCACCAAGAATCTCCTTCGTCAGCGGCGTGTCGAATGTAGCGAAGCCGCGTGGAACGCTTTGGCGACTCACCGGACCGCTGCCGTGAGTGCCGGCCGAGCCAAGGTGTGGCCGAGTGTTGATGTCTTGGGGCGCTAAGTCACGCGCCAGCTGCTGTCCAACGAGGTTGCACGTGCCAGGGCGGAGCTGGTCAAAGAAGGCTTCACGCAATTCGAAGGGATTCACCCGTACTCGGGACGCCACACCTTCTGTGTCATGGCGCTCGCCGGGGGAGCAACGGCGAAGGACGTGGCGGATCAGCTGGGCCACCGAGACGAAACGATGGTGCTCAAGTGCTACAAATTGTGGATTCCGAAACGGGGCCGCATCCGAGACGCGCTCAAGACGGAGAAAGACGCACCTGCGATGAGCGCTTGAGACTTCTGCCAACATTGCCGGACTCTTGCCGAACGATGATTTTACGAAGGGCGCCGTTGGTAACCCATTGATTTTTAACAGATTACAAAGAAGTCTCGTCTTGAGATCATCCTTGGTAAAGATGAGGTCACCGGTTCGATCCCGGTTGTGAGCTCTATGGGATAACCCCGTAAACCGTTCTGGTTTATGGGGTTATTCGTTTTCTACACCCCGGACTCCAACGCGTTCTACCGGAGGGCTACGAGACGCGAAGTGACCCTCGCCCGCGAGACGGCGAGGTGTCGTAGCTTTGCCCCTCGGAGTGACGCCGACCCAATCGCCGATGGATCTCCCGGAGGCGTTGCTCGTCGCCCTTGTCTCACGGACGGAGTGAGCGCGGTGCGGATTCAGATCGGAAGGTATTACCAAATTCTAGAGGCGCCATTGACGTCATCGCATCTCAGTTCCTCCGGCATTCGCTGGCGTATTTTGGCGCTCCTCGTGTTCGCCAGTTTCGTCGCGTATCTGCTGCGCAGCAATCTTTCTATAGCGGGCGAGCGCATGATCGGCGACCTCGGTCTCACGAAAATGCAGCTCGGCGCCATCCTCGCGGCGTTCGCGTCGCCGACCGTCGTCATTGCTTCGCTCATGCTGTTGCGCTTTCTCATGGGCGTTTTGCAGGCACCGCTCGTGGTCTTCCGCGCGGCGGCGACCCGCCCGCTCATCTACCACGTGCTGGTCGGGACCGCGCTTGTCCTCGGCCTGGCCAACGGCGCAGTCGCACAAGACACGCGCACGCCCCGCACCGCGGCTCGGCGAATCGATCGCGTTCGTGTTCCTCCACTCGACCATCGCATCGATGTCGTGACACCGATGGCCCCGGAGTTGGCCACCTTTGGGGCCTACCCGATCGGCGTGCGCACGATCACCGTGACCGATCGCAACCGCCGCGATGTGCTGCGCATGACCGCGGCCGACACCACGGCGCGATACGATCGATCACTCACACTTGAAGTGTGGTACCCGGCTGCCGCAGGGAGCCCAGCGCGCGTTGGGGAGTACCGTGTGATCATGCGCGATCCGTCGGTCACCATCTCGCTCTTCGGCCAAGCCCAGCGCGATGCCACACCGCGTGATGGCGACGCACCGTTTCCGCTGCTCATCATCTCGCACGGATATCCAGGCAATCGCTACCTGCTCAGTCATCTCGGCGAGAACCTGGCCAGCAAGGGCTATGTGGTCGTCTCCATCGATCACACCGAGAGCACGTACGACAATGCCCAGGCGTTTGCCAGCACGCTGTACAATCGCCCGCTCGATCAACTGTTCGTGTTGCAAGCGATCGCCGAACTTGGTGCTCCCACGTCGCGCAGCTTTCTCGCTGGTCGTGTTGATGCCAGTCGGAGTGGCCTCATTGGCTATTCCATGGGCGGGTACGGTGTCGTGAATACCATCGGCGGTGGATTCCGCACCGCAGCGGCCACACTGCCTGGCGCGCCGCCCAACAACCTGCTCCTGGAGCGGAGCGCCGACAATCCGACGTATCAACGAGGCGGTGGTGATGCGCGCATCAAGGCCGCGGTGGCGATTGGCCCGTGGGGCATGCAGGCGGGCTTCTGGGATGCGGAGGGTCTGGCCGGCATTCGCACCCCCACGCTCTTTGTGGCCGGCAGCGCCGACGACGTGTCGGGTTATGAGAACGGGACCCGTGCGCTGTTTCGTGGCGCCGTGAACGCCGAGCGCTATCTGCTCACGTTCCTTGGTGCGGGACACAACGCCGGTGCACCAATCCCTGCGCCTCCCGAAAGCTACGCCTACTCACCGACGCTCAAGTCATTTCCGTTCACGCACTACGCCGACCCGATGTGGGACACGCGTCGCATGAACAACATCATGGCCCATTTCATCACCGCGCACTTTGACGCGGAGCTGAAAGGCGATCGCAGCAAGCTCACCTATCTGCAGGTTGTGCCCAACGGAAAGGACGGGAAGTACGCGATCGACCGCGACGGCAAGCCACTGGCCACGCACACGTACTGGAAGGGTTTCAAGCGTGGGACGGCGGCGGGGCTGATGCTGGAGCGTGCGGCCGAGCGACGGCCGTAGCTACGCGCACGCTGGCCGCCAGACGCGTTACGGACGGGTCGTGCAGTACGCGCCGCCGACGCACGTGAGCGGCACAAACAGCTCCCCCTGGAGCTTCCAGTTCCCATCGACACGGCGCCACTGTGCCTGATACATGCCGCTGACCCGCAGCGGACCATCCGGCTCGGTCCACGTGCCCACCCACGTGCCGCGCTCAGCCGCGACGTCCCAGCGTTGATTGACATCGATCGAGGTGGGCGTTCGCACGAACTTCGTGTCGGGGCGCCGAGCGAAAGTCTCCGCCATACTCCGCACATTCGCGACGCGGTCGACGTTGAGGACGCTGCGCGAGTTCAGCACGCTCATGCTGGGGAGCCATTCGCGCGCGATCGCGACGGTATCGTGGGCGCCTGTCCGTGCGCGATCGCGGGTATGCAGGCGAGGAACGCGATTAGCAATGGGCGGTGGTGGAGTTTCATGGTAGCTGCACGGTGACGGGATGATCGCGGCGTGAAGCGTCATGACGGTAGCACGGTGGGGCCCAGCGCGACAGTTTGCCAGATCGTGCATCCGAAGTTGCTGACCGATGCCACGGCGGCCGAACGATTTGTGCGTGAGGCACGCAGCTCTCCGGTCGCTCCGTGGCAGCCGCCAGCACCGCCGTTCGCGCGAAGTCCGCGACGATCGCGCAGGCCGGCGGAGAAGATACACATCTGGATCGCGAAGCAAGGTCTACCGCTTGACCGGCAACGCATGTCCGAGATTCTACAGATCCCGAGTGTGGCCCTGTTCGCGCAAGTCCCACTTCGTCAACTACTTACGCCACCACCCCGTTATTCAGACGCTGATTTCGAGCCCATTTCACTCGTTCTCCTCTGAAAAACGTTGGGACACCACTGATGCCGGTGGAGCTTACCCCTCGTGAATACGGATTGATCTGTTTCCTGCCCGATGCGCAAGACGGCAAGCCGCACGTCGCGCACGGCACGCTGAAGCAGTTTGCAGAGTAGCACACGGCATCGGGAGCGCGGGTCATTGATTGACATAGGGGGCTGGGGTATCGCAATATCCCATGGAGGCGCGAAAGCGCCGGTCCATTTGCCTTAGGGAGCGACCTCGATGCCCCAGCCACCTGTGCCAACGTCTATCGCAAACGCCGCCGCGATCGCGGACGATGTCGAGTCCCCTGCCGTCGACTGCGGCTGCGGTGGCCACGACGAGATTGGCCGAAAGGCCGTCGCCGTCGATCCCGACACCAAGGCGCGAAATCTCAAACGACTGCGCCGCATTGAAGGACAGATCCGCGGGTTGCAGAAAATGGTCGAGGAAGACCGCTACTGTGCCGATATCCTGACCCAGATCTCCTCGGCCCACGAGGCACTTCGTGCCGTTGGCCGTGAGCTCATGCGCAATCATCTCAAGCATTGCGCCGCGACCGCGATCGCCGCCGGAGGTGAAACGCGTGATGCCATGTACGACGAACTGGTCGACATGATGTACAGGCACAGCCGGTAAGCGCCATGCGCGAAGATGCCAAGTTGCGAGTACTCCCGACTCGAAACTTCGACTTGAAACCCACCACTCACGTGAGTCTCGAGTCGTGAGTAGAAGTTGGGAGTTACGAGTACTCTCCGCTCGCAGCCGTTTCGGTTTCCATTTGGGTTGCAAAACAGAAGGCCGCGGCAACCGACTCCCAGCACGCGACTTGCGAGAGCGTTGTGGCCGCACTACGTTGCAAGGCTCGCCCCGTTTGGGGGGAGATCCATCGGGGAGCCTGAACATGGCTAAGCGCGCCCAGCGAATGCAGGCGGCGCACCCGGTGCAGAAGACGTCTGTGTGCTGTAGCACGGAGCCGGACCATGGCGCGCGAAAAGATCATTCTCGGTTGCACCGAGTGCAAAAACCGCAACTACTTCACCACGAAGAACAAGCGTCTTCACCCTGAACGCGTGGAGTGGCAGAAGTATTGCCCGCGCTGCAATGGCCACAAGACGCATAAGGAAACGAAGTAGAGATGACGGCTCCCGTCGAGGTTTCCCGTCCGGGGCTCGGCACGCGGTCGGTCACGTTCTATCATGACGTGATCGCCGAGATGAAGAAGGTGACCTGGCCCGATCGCGCGCAGCTTCAGCAGGCGACGATTCAGATCATCATTTTCGTGCTGCTACTTGGAGCGGTGATCGCCCTGGTCGACGTCGCGTTGCAAGCGCTGCTCGTGCGCCTGCCCGCGATGTTGCTCGGCCGCTGACCCCGCATATGTCTCTGTCGATGCTCGAGCACCGGTGGTATACGGTCCAGACCACGTCTGGCCACGAGAACAAGGTGTTGCGCCTGATCCAGCGGAAGATCGACATGGATCAAGCGACGCCCGAAGATCGCCTGATTCGTCAGGCGCTCGTGCCGGTCCAGGAAGTGGTAGAGATCAAGAACGGCAAGAAGGTGACCGTCGAGCGGAAACTGTTCCCGGGCTACGTGCTCGTGGAAATGGTTGCCAGCCAGGACACCTTGCACGAGGTCAACGCCATTCAAGGCGTGATCAAGTTTGTGGGGAAGGAAAAGGATCCGACGCCGCTGCGCGACGACGAAGTCCGTCGGTTGCTGGGGCAGTCGGATTCGACCGAGGAAGCGCCGACCCGTGAGGAGATTCCCTTCCTCATTGGGCAGGCGGTGGCGATCACGGAAGGGCCGTTCGCCGACTTCAACGGAACCGTCGAAGAGATCCTGTCCGACAAGGGCAAGGTCAGGGTGTCGGTCAGCCTGTTCGGCCGACCCACCAGTGTGGAGCTCGATTACCTGCAGTTACGCGGGTACTGAGTTCTTCGCAGGACGTCGCGACCACTCGACGTAAAACAAGGTGGCAGCACGACCGCAGTGCCGGATGGTCCGGCCGCGGAACTTGCGATGAGGAAAACGCATGGCCAAGAAGGTCACTGGATTCGTCAAGCTGCAGATTCCTGCAGGCAAGGCGAACCCGGCGCCCCCAGTAGGTACGGCCCTCGGTCCGCAGGGTATCAATATCATGGGCTTCTGCAAAGAGTTTAATGCTCGGACGCAGGGCGGTGATATGATCATCCCGGTCGAGGTCACGATCTACGGCGACAAGTCGTTCACCTTCATTTTGAAGACTCCGCCGGCGGCGGAACTCATCAAGAAGGAGCTTGGCGTCGCGAAGGGCTCGGGTCAGCCGAATAAGGTGAAGGTCGGTACGATCACGAAGGCGCAGCTCGAGAAGCTCGCCACCGTGAAGATGCCGGATCTGAACTGCGATTCGATGGAGAGCGCAATCGCCATGATGGCGGGTGCCGCGCGCTCCATGGGCATTGTGGTCAAGGATTGAGTCTCATGGCACAGAACGGGAAGAAGTACCGCAGCGCGAGTGAGCGCCGCGAACTCGGGAAGCCGTATGAGGCCAGCAAGGCGATCGACATCGTGAAGCAGATGAGCTTCGCGAAGTTCGACGAAACGGTCGAAGTCGCGATCCGTCTCGGCGTCGATCCCCGTCACGCCGATCAGGTGGTGCGCGGCACCGTCGTCCTGCCCGAAGGAACGGGTAAGACGATGCGCGTGCTCGTCATCGCTGCCGGTGCGAAGGCACAGGAAGCGTTAGACGCGGGCGCCGATTATGTCGGTACCGAGTACCTCGCCAAGATCAAAGATGGCTGGTTGGATTTCGACGTGCTGATTGCCACGCCGGACCAGATGGGGCAGCTCGGCCAGCTCGGCCGCGTCCTCGGTCCTCGCGGCCTCATGCCGAATCCCAAGGCCGGAACCGTCACGTTCGACGTGGCGAAGGCAGTCAAAGAGTCGAAGGGTGGCAAGATCGAGTTCCGCGTCGACAAGGGTGGCAATGTGCACGCCCCGATCGGCAAGGTTTCCTTCGCACCCGAGCAGCTCGCGACCAACTTCGCCGCGCTGATGGATACCATCGTTCGCTCGAAGCCGTCCGCGGCGAAGGGCGTGTACATTCGGAACGTCGCGATCTCGAGCTCCATGGGACCTGGCGTCACCATCGACACCACGCCGTACCGGTAAGAGGGAGACGCAACCATGAAAGCTAAGGCCAAGGCCAAGAAGAGCGACAAGCAGCTCCTTGTTGACAGTCTGAGCGCCAAGCTCGGATCGGCGCAGGCGCTGTTTTACACCGACTTCACCGGTTTGAACGTGAAGCGCATGACGGACCTCCGTCGCCGCCTGAAGAAGGTCGGTATCGAGTACGTCGTGATCAAGAACACGCTGGCGATCCGTGCCGTCAACGAGAGCGGGCTGGTGTCCCAGCGTCTGAAGGGCCCGACGGGGGTGGTGGTGGCCAAGGACGGCATCACTGCGGCCAAGGTCCTCTCCGATTTTGCCAAGGAGAATGATCAGCGGCCGTCCGTGAAGGGCGGGATCTATGAGGGCAACGCCGTGGACGAGGCGATGGTCAAGAAGTTGGCCTCGCTTCCGACGCGCGACGAAGCTCTGTCGATCTTCGCTGGCTACCTCAACAGCATCCCGATGATGTTTGCCCTCGCCCTCGACGCCCGCAAGACGCAGCTCGAAGGCTCCAACTAAGTCCCCAGGCGTTCGCCTGATCACACGCCCCAGGCTCCCTGGGGGAGATTTACGGAGAGTACCACCATGGCTAACACGACCCTGAGCAAGGACGAGATCCTCGACGCGATCGGCGCGATGAGCGTTATCGATCTGTCCGAGCTTATCGAAGAGTTCAAGACGAAGTTCAACGTCACGATCGCCGCGGTTGGGGCGGGCGGCGGCGGCGCGGCGGCTCCGGCTGCCGTGGTTGAAGAGCAGACGGAGTTCGCCGTCATCCTCAAGGAAGCCGGCGGCAAGAAGATTCAGGTCATCAAGGTCGTGCGTGAGCTGACCGGTCTGGGCCTGAAGGAAGCCAAGGACCTTGTGGACGGCGCCCCGAAGGCCGTGAAGGAAAACGTCACGAAGGACGAAGCTGCCGCGATCAAGGCCAAGCTCGAGGCCGAGGGCGCGACCGTCGAAGTCAAGTAAGGCTGCCGACCGTTCGTCGTTTCAACTGCAGTTCCGTCGTTGTAACGCTCCTCCCCGGGGGAGCTGGTCACCGAAAAGTGACCGGCTCCGTCGGGGACGGAGCGCTTTGCGCCTCCGGTATCGCCGGATTCGGTGCGCCCCGTATGTGGGTGAGCCCCTAAGGATATGATGAACCAGATCTCGTTCGCGAAGCTCGAGACGGGCATGGATATGCCCCATCTGCTCGACATCCAGACGCGCGCCTTTGAGTCGCTGCTCCAACTGGATGCTGCCTCGCAAGAGCGCGAGGATGTTGGCCTCGAGCGCGTTTTCAAGGACCTGTTCCCGATCTCGGACGTCCACGAGAATTTTTCGCTGGAGTTCGTTCGGTACAGCCTCGGTGAGCCCAAGTACTCTGTCGCCGAGTGTATCGAGCGCGACATGACCTACTCGGCGCCTCTCAAGGCCACGTTGCAGCTGGTCATCTTCGAGGATACCGGGGACGGCAAACGCCCCCGCAATATCATCGAGAAGGAAGTCTATCTCGGCGAGCTTCCGCTCCTGACCGAGCTGGGCACCTTCGTGATCAATGGCGCCGAACGCGTCATTGTCTCACAGCTGCATCGCTCCCCCGGCGTCGTGTTCGAGGAGAGCACGCACCCGAACGGGCAGCGGCTGCTTTCGTCGCGCATCATCCCCTTCCGGGGATCATGGGTCGAGTTCACCGTGGACATCCACGATGTGATCTACGTCCACATCGACAAGAAGAAGAAATTCCCTGCGACGGCGCTGCTGCGCGCGTTCGGATATGGCGAAAATCGCGATATCCTGCGCCTGTTCTTCGCTGAGCGGGAACTCGACCTTGTGATGAAGCGCGAGACGCGCATCGAGTTGCGTGAGATCCTCGGTGCGATCATCGCCGAAGACATCACCCTCTCGGGCGAAGTTACCCCCGATGATGCCCCGAAGGCGAAGACCAAGAAGGCGAAGGCCGAGCGCGAACGCGCCGAGGCCGAGCTGCTGGTACGCGAGGGTGACGAACTCACCGAAGAAGTGCTCAACCGCCTTGTGCGGCAGGGCCTCGACACGGTGAAAGTCTTTGCCTCGTACACGCAGATCGATCTGCGCGACGAGCAGGACGCGATCGACCGTGGTGAGCGCGAAGTGCGCCGCACACTGGCACGCGACGTCGTCGATGCCGACACTGGTGAGGTCGTAGCCGAAAAGGGTGCGGTCCTCGTCGATGCCGTGATCAAGCGTATCCGCAAGGCTGACCTCACCAAGGTGCAGGTCTTCGTCGCCTCCGGTCGCGCCGAGTCGACGCTGATCAAGAACACCTTGGCCAAGGATCCGACGAAGCACGAGGAAGAAGCGCTGAAGCAGATCTACGCGCTCCTCCGTCCGGGCGACGCGCCCAACCGCGAGACGGCCAAGCAGGCGCTCGAGCGTCTGTTCTTCTCGCCCAAGCGCTACGACCTCGGTCGCGTCGGACGCTACAAGATCAACCAGCGTCTGCGTCTCAACACGGCGATGTCGACCACCGTCCTCACGAAGGAAGACTTCGTCGAGATCATGCGCCAGCTCGTGGAACTCCACGAAGGCCGCGGCGATGTGGACGATATCGATCAGCTGGGTAACCGCCGTATCCGCTCGGTGGGTGAGCTGATCGCCAACCAGTTCTCCGTTGGTCTCTCGCGCATGGCGCGACTGGTCAAGGAGCGCATGTCGATCAACACCGATCCCGAGAAGATCTCGCTCGACGATCTCGTGAATGCGCGTACCGTGTCCGCCGTCATTCAGGCGTTCTTCGGTTCGTCGCAGCTCTCGCAGTTCATGGACCAGACCAATCCGCTGGCCGAACTGACGCACAAGCGTCGTCTCTCGGCCCTCGGACCTGGCGGACTCACGCGCGAGCGTGCCGGCTTCGAAGTGCGAGACGTGCACTACTCGCAGTACGGCCGCATGTGTCCCATCGAGACGCCGGAAGGCCCGAACATCGGCCTGATCACGTCGCTCGCCTGCTACGCCCGCGTGAACGACCTCGGCTTCATCGAGACGCCGTACCGCATCGTGAAGGACAGCCGGGTGACCGGTGAAATCGTGTGGCTCGACGCGAACCGCGAAGAAGACGCGATCATCGCGCAGGCCAATTCGAAGCTCAATCCCGACGGCACGTTCGTCGATGATCTCGTGCTGTCACGTAAGCGAGGGGACCTCCCGCTCACGCCGCCGGCCGACATCGACTACATGGACGTGGCGCCGGAACAGCTCGTGTCGATCGCTGCCGCGCTCATTCCGTTCCTCGAGCACGACGACGCCAACCGCGCGCTGATGGGCTCGAACATGCAGCGTCAGGCTGTACCGTTGCTGAACCCGCAGACGCCGTTCGTCGGTACCGGTCTCGAAGCGACCGTGGCCGTCGACTCGGGCGCAGTTATCATTGCGCGTCGTCCGGGCAAGGTGACCAGCGTGACCGCCGACGAGATCATCGTCGACGCGGGGCTGATCGGCACGATCGATGCTGACCGTCCGCTGGCGCGCTTGGGACATCTCGACCGCTACCGACTCAAGAAGTACTGGCGCACCAACCAGGACACCGCCATCAACCAGCGTCCGCTCGTGCGCATGGGGCAGATGGTGTCCAAGGGTGAGGTGCTGGCCGACGGTGCCGCCACGGAAATGGGGCAGCTCGCGCTCGGCGCGAATGTCACGGTGGCGTTCATGCCGTGGTATGGTCACAACTTCGAAGACGCCATCGTGCTCTCCGAGCGCCTGGTGAAGTTCGACGTGTACTCGTCGATTCACATCCAGGAACTCGAACTGCACGTCCGCGACACGAAGCGCGGGAAGGAAGAAATCACGCGCGAAATCCCGAACGTCGCCGAAGAGTCGCTGGTCGACCTCGACGAGCGTGGTATCGTGCGTATCGGCGCCCAGGTGAAGCCGGGTGACATCCTCGTCGGCAAGATCACGCCGAAGGGTGAAACCGAGCTCTCGCCCGAAGAGAAGCTCCTCACTTCGATTTTCGGCGAACACGCCAGGGACGTGAAGGACAGCTCGCTCAAGGTGCCGCCCGGAATGGAAGGCGTGGTCATCGACGTGAAGATCTTCTCGCGCGTCGAAGATCAGGTCGTTGAAAAGGATCGTGGTGAGCGCATCGGTGAAGTGCGTCGACTCGAGGGCGAGGAGAAGATCCGCGTCAACGAAGTCCGCGACATGGAGCTGGCCGCGCTGCTCGATGGCGAGACCATCTCGCTGGCCCTCAAGGCTGGCACAGTGGAAGAAGCGATCGCCGCCGGCACCACCCTCACGAAGGACATGCTGAGTGGTTTGCGTTTCGCGACGCTGGATCTCAAGACGTTCCGCGTGGAGAGCAAGAAGGCCAACGATCGCGTGCGCGAGATCATCGATGCCGCGAACGAGGAAAAGGCCCGTATCGAAGAGCGCGCCGAAGAGCGCATCGACCGCATTCTGCAGCCTGATGAGCTCCCGCCTGGCGTGATCCAGTTGGTCAAGGTGTATCTGGCCGAGAAGCGCAAAATCTCGGTCGGCGACAAGATGGCCGGACGTCACGGGAACAAGGGTATCGTGGCCCGTATCGTCCCCGAAGAAGACATGCCGTTCATGCCGAACGGTCGTCCGGTGGACATTGTGCTCAACCCGCTTGGCGTTCCGTCGCGTATGAACGTCGGACAGATTCTCGAAACCCACCTCGGGTGGGCCGCGAAGCTGCTCAACTTCTACGCGAAGACGCCGGTATTTGAAGGTGCGAACGAGCGAGAAATCGGCCTGCTCATGAAGCTCGCCGGCCTCCGCTGGGCGCGCGAAACGCTCGAACTCGGCGCGTCGTCGTTCGACGCCACGCCGCAGGATGTGCGTCACCTGCTCTCCGACATCAAGCCGGATCGTCGTCTGCCGGATAAGGTCGAACTGCTGGGTGATGCGAACCTGAACGACCTCGCGACGAAAGCCATGTCGGCCGAAACGAAGTCGCTGTTCAGCCGCGTGAAGGAGTTCGTGACGCAGGGTGCCCGTACCGTGGCCGCGCGTGAGCTCGAAGGGGTGCGCGCGTCACTGGCGATCCACCAGTCGGCCGAAGGCGAGCCGGATGCCGATTTTATGGCAGGTATTGCGTCGCTCGAGGCCGAAGCGGCCATGAGCCCGGTGGACACGCTTCTGCGTATCGGTCAGCCGGCGCTGGCCGCAATGCTCGCCGGCAAGGATGTCAATGTCGATGCGGCTGGCGCGGAGCTCATTCGTCTGGCGGGCCTCACGCCCACCGGTAAGGTGCGCCTTCGCGACGGTCGTACCGGCGAAACGTTCAACGCGCCGGTCACGGTCGGCGAGATCTACGTGCTGAAGCTCAGCCACCTGGTCGACGACAAGATTCACGCGCGCTCGATCGGACCGTACTCGCTCGTCACGCAGCAGCCGCTGGCGGGTAAGGCGCAGTTCGGTGGACAGCGCTTCGGTGAAATGGAAGTGTGGGCGCTCGAGGCATATGGCGCGGCGCACACGCTGCAGGAAATCCTGACGGTCAAGTCCGACGACGTGAACGGCCGTAGCCGTGTCTACGAGGCGATCGTGAAGGGTCAGAACTTGCCGGAGCCGGGTATCCCGGAATCGTTCAACGTGTTGGTGAAGGAACTGCAGGCGTTGGGTATCAAGGTCACGCTCGGCGCCAGCGATGGCTCCGGTCACGATCTGATCGACGCCGGTGGCAACGGTAACGGCGGGGAGGAATAACCATGATCGACTTCCGCAGCTCGCGCGAAGCCCGCGCGTCCGCGTTTGACTACATGTCGGTCCGTATCGCCTCACCCGAGGAGATCCGCGGACCCAAGGACCCTAAGGAGCGTGAACGGCTGGAAATGGCCGGCTTGCGCACCTGGTGGTCGTGGGGCGAAGTCACCAAGCCCGAAACCATCAACTACCGCTCGTTCAAGCCCGAGAAGGACGGCTTGTTCTGCGAGCGCATCTTCGGTCCGGTCAAGGACTGGGAATGCCATTGCGGGAAGTACAAGCGCATCCGCTATCGCGGCGTGATCTGTGACCGGTGCGGCGTGGAAGTCACGCTCAGCAAAGTCCGGCGCGAGCGCATGGGTCACATCGAACTGGCGGTGCCGGTCGCGCACATCTGGTTCTTCAAGACCCTGCCGTCCCCGATGGGTAACCTGCTCGACGTCACGCTCCGTGACCTCGAGAAGGTGATCTACTATTCGAACTACATCGTCATCGATCCGGGCTCGCAGGAAGTGCGTGAGCGCCAGCTGCTCGACGAAGACGAATACCTGACGCTGCGCCAGAAGGCGAAAGCGGAAGGCGATGCGGCGTTCCAGTGCGACATCGGCGCGCCGGCCGTGCGTGAACTGCTCAAGCGTCTCGACGTCGACAACACGGCCGAAGAATTGCGCGCGTCCGTGGTCGGCGAAACGTCGCAGCATCGCAAGAAGCAGATGCTCAAGCGCCTGAAGATCGTCGACGCGTTCCGCACCAGCGGCGAGGGCGGAGAAATCCGCAACCGTCCGGAGTGGATGATTCTCGACGTGATTCCGGTCATCCCGCCCGACCTGCGACCGCTCGTGCCGCTCGACGGCGGTCGCTTCGCCACGTCCGACCTGAACGACCTGTACCGTCGCGTCATCAACCGCAACAACCGTCTCCAGAAGCTCATCTCGCATCGCGCGCCGGAAGTCATCCTGCGCAACGAAAAGCGAATGCTGCAGGAAGCGGTCGACGCGTTGTTCGACAACGGCCGTCGCTCCAAAGCCATTCGTGGCCGCGGCAAGCGTCCGCTCAAGTCGCTGTCCGACATGCTGAAGGGCAAGCAGGGCCGGTTCCGTCAGAACCTGCTCGGCAAGCGCGTGGACTACTCGGGCCGTTCGGTCATCGTCGTGGGTCCGGAGCTCAAGCTGCACCAGTGCGGCTTGCCGAAGGCGATGGCGCTCGAACTCTTCAAGCCGTTCATCATCCACAAGCTGGTGGAGAGCGGTGAAGCCGAGACCGTGAAGCGCGCCAAGAAGATCGTGGAGCGCGAGAACGCGATGGTCTTCGAAGTGCTCGAAGGCATCATCAAGGATCACCCGGTGCTGCTCAACCGCGCGCCGACGCTGCACCGTCTGGGCATCCAGGCGTTCGAGCCGGTGCTCGTGGAAGGCAAGGCCATTCGAATTCACCCGCTCGTCTGCGCGGCGTTCAACGCCGACTTCGACGGTGATCAGATGGCCGTGCACGTGCCCCTGTCGTTCGAAGCGCAGATCGAAGCGCGTGTGCTGATGCTGTCGTCGAACAACATTCTGAAGCCGTCCGACGGACGCCCGGTGGCTGAGCCGTCTCAGGACATCGTGCTCGGCTGCTACGTGGCTACGAAGGCGCCGACGGGCTTCGACAACGTGACCTCGAAGGACCCGGTGGCCGTGGCCAAGCTTTCGGCGATGACGAGCATCGCGGAAGTGGAAATGGCGATTGCGAACAATCGTGCGACGTACCAAACGCCGATCCGGTGGCTCGACAAGACCGAGAGTGGCGTGACGTGGATCCCGACGACCACCGGCCGCGTGCTGTTCAACGCGATCGTGCCGAAGGGGCTGCCGTTCCTGAACAAGGACATGAAGAAGAAGGCCTTGGGCGAACTCGTGTTCCAGAGCTACCGGACTGCGGGACTCGCGGAAACGGTGGCGCTGCTCGATCGCCTGAAGGAGTTCGGTTTCCGCAACGCGACGCGCGGCGGTGTCTCCATCGGTATCGAAGACCTGCACATCCCGAAGGAAAAGGAAACG
>NZ_JBDNFF010000308.1:0-16541 GCF_041689975.1 Gemmatimonas sp. | reverse complement strand
GTCTCTGCGGAGGCCGCCGGTCGAGTTTGTCGGCCGCCGGGATCTCCACTCCCGCCGGTGAGTTCCTCTCCCCCGTTTCCGGCTTCAGATGCGCCGAGGGCTGAGCATGTCGAGATTTATCAGGTGGCTGTCGCACGTCCCCATCGCCGCTGCCCTGTTGCTGATGCCCGTCGTGGCGCAGGCACAGGGTCCGGCCGTTATTACCGGCATCGTGAAGAGCGAGTTCGGTGATCCCCTCGAGAACGCCAACGTCTACATCGTTGAACTCGCCGTTTCGATAGGTACCAACGCGGCGGGTCGTTACACCCTCACGATCCCGGCGGATCGGCTGAAAGGTCAGGCGCTTCAGTTGCGCGCCCGCTCCATCGGATACAAGGCCACCGCCAAGCCGATCACGCTGCGTGCCGGCAACCAGACGTTCGATTTCTCCCTGGTCAAGGACATCAATCGCCTCCAGGAAGTCGTCACCACCGGCGTGACCGCGGGTACGGAGCAGAGGAAGCTCGCGTTCTCGGTGGCTCAGGTCAGTGAAAAGGACATGCCCGTTCCGGGTTCCAACCCGCTGTCGCAGCTGCAGGGTAAGGTGGCCGGCGCCAACATCGTGTCGGCCTCGGGCCGTCCCGGTACGGCTCCCGCCGTCATCCTCCGTGGCCCGCAGTCGATCAACGCCACGGGCCGTGGCCAGGACCCGCTGTACATCATCGACGGGGTCGTTTCGCAGGGTGGCCTGCAGGACATCAACCCGCAGGACATCGAGAATATCGAAGTCGTGAAGGGTGCCGCCGCGTCGTCGCTGTACGGCTCGCGCGCTGGTAACGGCGTGATCCAGATCACGACGCGCTCGGGCAAGAACCAGAGCGAAGGCGTAAAGTTCCGGGCCAACGTCGAATACGGCGTGTCCGACATCGAACGCGAGTACAAGTACCCCTCTACGCACTTCATGCTGATGGACGAGACCTCAACGCGCTTCTGCGTGGCGGCTCCGGGTTCGCCCGACTGCTCGCGCACGGTCGACATCTATCAGGAAGCGTATCGCGTGAACAACGACGGCGGCGACTTCTCGCTGCAGACTGCCACGTTCACGAACGACGCCGGCATTGCCCGGAACCCGGGCGCCCAGGCCTCGCGCGCGCTGTACCAGGTCAACCAGTTCCCGCGCACGTACAACCCGATCGCGGCGTTCGTGACGAACGGGCAGATCGTCAACTCGACCCTCGACGCCACGGGTCGTGTTGGTCGCACGAACTTCTTCGCCTCTTTGAACCAGTTTCGTCAGGAAGGCTCGGTCAAGCTGCTCCCGGGCTACACGCGAAACTCGTTGCGCCTCAACGTGGATCAGCAGCTTGGTGGCAACATCAACTTCTCGGTCCGTTCCAGCTACACCAGCGCCAGCGACTACAACAACGGCGCCGGGTGGTTCGGCCTCACGCGTCAGCCAGCCAATGCCGAGCTGTTCGCCACCGACTCCAAGGATCGGCTCTACATCCGCTCCACGGCGCAGAATCAGGGTTTGGGAAACACCAACCCGGCGTACCAAGCGCAGAATTTCGCGCCGCTCAATCTCATCGATCGCTTCGTGGGCAATGCCACGGCCCGGTGGACGCCGCTCAGCTGGCTCGATGGCGAATTCAACTTCGGCTACGACGCTCGCAGCAACTTCCAGGAGGGGCAGCAGGATCGTGGCTACCGGACGTCGGCGCTCAGCCCCACCAACCTCGGGAACATCAGCCGCAGCGGCGACCGCTCGTATTCGCTCAACGCCTCCGGTAACGTGTCGGCGCGCAAGAATTGGTTCGACGAGAGCCTCACGTCGCGCCTCACACTGCGCTACCTCTACGAAGCGCAGGACGCGCGCTCTCAGTCCTCGAGCGGTCAAAATCTCGCCGTACCGGGCCTCCGCGATCCGGACGCAGCCATCGTCAACCAGGCAATTTCCGGTAGTTCGGAAACCGTGCGTCAGTTGGGCTTCTTCACAAATCTCGACCTCGACTACAAGGGTCGTTACATCGTGGGCGCCCTCGTCCGTCGAGACGCCGCTTCGCTGTTCGGACAGGCCAATCGTTGGCAGACCTACGGTCGCGCGTCGTTCGCGTGGCGTCTGTCCGATGAGCCGTGGTTCAACTTCGACCAGGTCTCCGATCTCAAGTTCCGGTACTCGGTGGGCCAGGCCGGTAACCGCCCCAACTTCTCGGCGCAGTACGAGACGTTCACCATCGGTGCCGGTGGCGCGCTCAATCCGAATCAGCTCGGCAACAGGAACCTCCGTCCGGAAGTGTCCACCGAGACTGAATACGGTATGGATCTCGAGTTGTTCAGCAAGTACGGCGTGACGCTCACGAAGTCGCGCAACGTGATCAACGACCAGCTGTTGCAGCCTCCCCCGCCCGCGGCGGCCGGTTTTGCCAGCCAGTGGACGAACGCCGGTCAGCTCACGAACAACACGGTCGAAGTCTCGTTGAACATCCCGATCGTGGCTTCGCGCAATGTCGATTACTCGGTGCGCTTGAACTACGACCGCACCACGTCGGTCATCACGCAGCTCGGTGTTCCTGAGTACTTCCAGACCGCTGCTGGTAATCAGGGCTCAGAGACGATGTTCAAGATCGTCCAGGGCGGCGGACTCGGTGACATTTACGGCCGCAAGTTCGTGAAGGAGTGCGGTCAGCTCCCCGCTGCCTTTCAGACGCGCTGCGGCGCGGGCCAGGACTACCAGAGCAACAAGGATGGCTTCGTCGTATACGTCGGACAGGGCAACACGATCGCCGACGGCATCACGAAAAATCTGTGGATGACCAGTGTCCCGGCCGCTCAGGCGCCGTGGGCTGGTGGCACCACCAACGAACGGCTCAACTGGGGCTTCCCCATCCTCGAGCGTGACGATGCCGGCGGCGTGCCCGTATTGAAAGTCGGTCAGGCGCTGCCTGCCTTCCGCTGGTCGAACGCCCAGAATTTCCGCTACAAGCGCCTCACACTATATGGCCTGCTCGACGCCACGGTTGGAAAAGACGTGTGGAACCGTGGTCGGCAGTGGTCGTTGGGCGACTTCATGCACCGGGATGCCGACCAGCAGGGTCGCTCGGTCGCGGATGCCAAGCCCATCGGCTACTATTTTCGCGCCGTGTCCACGGGTGGCATCGGTGGCACGTACGACGTGCTGGCGCCGAACAACAACACGGTCGAAGACGCGGGCTTTGTGAAAGTCCGTGAACTCTCGATCGGCTACAAGATCGGTCCGATCGCCGGCGTGGGGAACTGGGACCTCGCCGTCATCGGTCGCAACCTGTACACCTGGACCAACTACGACGGGTTCGACCCCGAGGTGGGCGCGGGCGGCGGTGCCTTCGGATCCGGCGTGCTGAATGCTATCGACGGTGCCACCTTTCCGAACCTGCGCCAGCTCACGTTCTCGCTTAGAACCAGCTTCTGACCCCGGAGTTCACGTAGCGCGAGGCGTGCAATGCCCTCGCGCTCGTGGACAGCCTCTTGAGGAGATTCGATGCGTACGCATGTTTCGCAGTACATGGCGGGCGGTGGGCTACTGCTGGGGCTTATGGCCTGCAGCGGAGACTCACTGAACGTCGTCAACCTGAACAACCCTGACGTGGCACGAGCCTATGCCACACCGGCAGGCGTGGAAGCTGTGGTCGCCGGTCTCGGCGTCCAGCTGTTCAATCCACAACGTGCCACTGAATCGGTGAACACGCAGGCGCGTATTCTGTCGGGCGAGAATATTGCGTCGGTGGCCAATTTCGGTATGGCTGCGCGTTCGGTTATCCCTCGCTCCGTCATCTCGAACGAACTGGGCAACGACAACCAGGTGGGTAATCTCGCGAACTTCAATAATTTTTCGCGAGTGGGCCGTACGGCGTCCAACGCGGTCGCCGCTGTGAACCGTTTGGCCACCACCGGTCAGACGATCGGCAGCCCGGCGCAGGATGCCCGCGCCCGAGCGTTCGGCTTTTATATCCTGGGACAGTCGCTCGCCAACCTGGCGCTGGCCTACGACTCGGCGGCCATCGTCACGCCGGCCACGCCCAGCGACCAGGTCCCGGGGCTCTCGGGTGCAGCGCAGGTTGGTGCGGCGGCCATGCTGATGCTCGACTCGGCGATCGCGATCGCCAACTCAGCCGCGGCGTCGAGCGGTGCGAACGGTTTTCCGCTCCCCACCACGTGGATCAGCGGTGTTGCCGTTACGCGGGACCAGTTCGTTCGCCTCGCGCGCTCGTACAAGGCGCGCATCCGCGCTGGCAATGCCCGTACGCCGGCCGCCCGCGCGGCGGTCGATTGGGCGGCGGTGATCGCTGATGCCACGAATGGTATCACCGCTGACTTCACTGTCTCGCTCGGTGGCACCACCGGCTGGTCTGCGGGGTACGACTTCAGCACGATGTACCAACCCGGCGGCTGGCACGCCATCCCATACTTCTATTATGGAATGACCGACGTGTCCGGTGCGTACGAAGCGTGGCTCGCTACGCCCGTCAGCAACCGGCGTGCATTCATCATCACCACGCCCGACCGGCGGTGGCCAACTGGCGCGACACGTGCCGGGCAGCAGGCGCAAGCACCCACCGTGGCGCTCGCCCCCGGCGTGTACTTCCGCAATCGCCCCGCGGGCGAAGATGTGCCGCTGGTCGGCCCCGGTGACTCGCAGTACGACCACCGCCGTTACGGCGCGCAGTGGCTCAACGTCGTGACCGGCCTATACACCGAAATGTCCAAAACGGAAATGGACATGCTCGCGGCTGAAGGCTACATCCGCACCGGCAACCTTCCTGCGGCCATTACGCTCGTGAACGTGACGCGTGCGCGCAACGGTCTGGATCCGATCGGCAACGTGGCCAGCGCCACGGTGGCGTATTCCACTGACCGCGCTACATGCGTGCCGCAAGTGCCGGTGGCGCCGAGTTTCACTACCACGGCCTGCGGCAGCCTGCTCGAAGCCATGAAGTACGAGAAGCGCATGGAGACGGCCTTCACGGGCTACTTCATCTGGATGGCGGACAACCGCGGTTGGGGTGACCTGGTCGAGGGCACGCCGGTCGAGTGGCCGGTGCCGTATCAGGAAATGCAGGCCCGTCAGAACCAGCCGTATTACAACGGCACGAACCGCGCGCCGCGCGGCACGTACGGATTCTGATGTCGGAGTCACGGGCGCTCACCGTGCGCTCGCGATCGGAAACGATCGCGCAGCGCTCCGTGAGCAGCCTCTGCGCTCTGGCGCTGGCCCTGCAAATCGGGTGTTTTTCGTATCTCCCGGTGCAGTCCACACCACCCGTTCCCGCACAGCAAGTGAGCGTCGTGCTCAACGATCGCGGCCGCGTTCTGCTGGGTGATCGGGTCGGTGCCAGTGTAGACCGAATCGATGGCAAAGTTGTAAGCCGGCAAAACGGGGCTATCGTGCTCGATGTGTATCGCGTGACCGATCTGCGCGGAAACACGGCTACATGGACCGGTGAGCGCGTGTCGATTCCCGAAGAAGCAGTTATCGGCTATCGCGCCCGCAAAATATCGAAATTCAAGACGCTCCTGCTGGTTGGTACGATCGCTTTTGCCATCATCGCTTCGCTCGGCAACACGCTCAATCTCTTCGGAGATCCGGCAACCGATCGACCCGGTGACGGCCCGTCACCGTCCTGAGCGGCCGCGCCCTCGCGCGATCGACTCGTTCATCGTTCCTATTTTCGCTTCCTCTCGGAGTCCTTGCCTCATGCGGCTCTCCCGATTTGTCATTCTTGGCGCAGCAGTGTCGGCGATGGTCGGCTGCAGTGAGCCCAACGATGGGCCCACGCTGCAGAACTTGCCGCCGTTGGCGTTCGTTCGCTACATCAACGCCATCCCCGACACGCTCAGCACTACGGTCCGCTTCATCGACCAGGTGCAGTACTCGCCCATCACGTTCGTCAACGTCGCGTTCCGCGGCCAAGGTCAGGGCGGCTACCAGCCCACCGAAGCGGGCGCGCGCAAGTTCCGCGTGTTCACCTTCAGCGGTGATGTGTCGGTGGCCGGCAACACGACCATTTTGGTGGATACCACCATCACGTTCGAAGCCGGCAGGTATTACACGTTGCTGCACCTGGGCTACGCCCGCGCCGGCGCCACGCCGAGGCAGCGTATCGTGAGCATCACCGACGCCATACCTACTACGCCCTCTGGTATCGCGTTCCGTGCCATCCATGCGGGACTCGATGTCGGTAACGTCGACATCTACGCCACCCCACGACCACGGACGCCATCACCGGCGCGCCGCTGCTCGCGAACGTCGCGTTGAACACGGTCTCCGGGTATCTGGCCCGAGCCACGGGAGCCTTCGCGACCCGTGTCACGGCCACCGGTTCGACCACGGCGGTCATCAGCGCTGCGGCGCCGGCCGGCACCGCTGGAAGCGCGTCCGTCGATCCGCTCGGTGGCGCCACCATCGCCGGTTCGATCATCACAGCCATCGCGTTCCCGGCCGCGCCGGCGAATTCGGCCGGCGCGAAGTTTACGGCGCCCGGCGTCGTGTACTTCGTGGACAGACAGCCGCCGCGTACGACGCCCAACCCGTAGCTATTACGGTTGTGCGTTCGCACGAGCACAAGCCAACAGCGACCGCGAACGGGATCAACCTCCCGCTCGCGGTCGCTGTGCTTTGCGCCATGCTCTGGTCACCCGCGAGCGTGCAGGCCCAGGTGCTTCGCGGATATGCCAAACTCGCCGGCGACGACCGACCGCTCGACCAGGCGCGCGTCATGGCGCTCCTGCTCGATGGCCGCTCGATTGGCAGCACGGTCACCGATGACAACGGGCGCTTCCAGTTCCGGATCAACGCCGGCGGTCAGCCCTTCGCGATCTCGATTACGCGCATCGGCATGCAGCCCACGCTCTCCGACGCCATCAACATCGACATCACTGACACGCTGGACGTGAATTTCAGTGTCGTCGAAACCGGCATTCGTGTCGATACGATGCGCGTGAAGTCTACGAGGTCGTTGAATGACCTGCGCCTGGTGGAAGCACGCCGACGCGGCTGGCGCGTCTTCCCGCCGGCCGAGGTGGAGAAGCTGCGCGAACGCTCGACTTCGTTCGAAGACCTGCTGCGCTCATCTGGATATCCGGGTTTCATCGTCCCTGGCCGTCGAGACGATTGTATCCGCTCCACGCGCTACAACCGCTGCCTCACGATCGTGATCGACGGTGTGCCGCTCAGCGGCAGCTACCAGAACATCAATCCGCGCGACGTCTATTTCTTCGCACTGCTCGGAAAAACGGAAGCCTCCGTGCAGTTCGGCGACCGCACTCCGTGGGGGGCTATCGTGATCTATACGCGCGCGCGAGGCGACAAGGACTGAGCGCATCGTCGGGCGTGTTGGTGGTGTGCCGGCGGCGAGCGTGGCTGGTGCTGACGATCTGCTGGTTGACGCGAAGATCGCGGAGTTCGCGAAGGGACGCGAAGAAAAGCTGAGAAAAGCTAAAACGCCAAGAATAGAAATTGAAAATGTCCTGCTGTTCTTCGCGTCCCTTCGCGTGCTTCGTGCCCTTCGCGTCAACCAACGATTCTCGACGTGCGCACGGGGCTCTCCGTATGCAGACCTCCGTACAAGAGCGTCTACATCTGCTCCTGCAACAACCGCTGCACCAGGCGCACCGAGCGCTCCGTAGCACCGAGCTCGCTCTGCACGAGTGACCGTGCAGCCTCGCCGGCGACACCACGCGCAGGCCCCGCGAAAAGCCATTCACCCAGCGCCGCTTCCAACTCGCGTGCGTCACGTATCGCGCGGGCGCCGCCGGCGGTGAGCAGCAGACCGGCTTCGCGGCTCATGTCGTGGCCGGGACCGAACAGCACCGGTGCGCCGAATGCCGCCGGTTCGATCACTGAGTGCAAGCCAGCGGCATGAAAGCCGCCGCCGACGAAGGCAACGTCGGCCAATGCGTAGAGATCGCCGAGTACCCCGACGCGATCCACGATGATGACGTCGCTGGCGGCGGCCGTGCGGTCTGCTTCGGCGGCGACCAGTGTGGTGCACGACAACCCCGCGGTGCGGGCCCACGCCATCAGGGGTGCCAGATGCGCGGCGGTCGGCTCGTGCGGAGCGATCAGCAGTCGCGGCCGATTCGCCACGTCGCCGCCGCCGGCCCTCGCACGAACGAGGCGCGCGAAGGCGCTTAGCAGCACCGCTTCGTCGGCCGGCCACGTCGAACCGGCCACCAGCGTGGGACGAGTACTGGCCAGCGCCTGCAGCATCGGTTGCGCGCGATCCACCCCTTGGGCACGAGCCCACACCTGATCGAAGCGCGTGTCACCCGTGACTTCGAGCACGCTGGCGCGGACACCGATGCCGACCAGTCGGTCGGCGTTGAGCCGGTCGATCGCGCCGACGCCCTGCAGGGCGCTGTAGGCGTCGTGCAGCAGCAGGCGCGCCAACGCCCCTGTTCGCCCCGATCGTGGCGCCAGAGTGGCACTGAGAAGCGCCACGGGGATATTCCGTACCGTTGCGCGCTCCACCAGCATCGGCCAGACGTCGAGCTTCACGAATACCAACAGCGACGGCTGCAGGGCATCGAGCATCGCGTCGGCCTCGCGATGCCCGTCGAAGGGCAGATAATCCGTGATATCGGCGCCGATCGACGGCGCGAACTGCTCGGCGCTGGGCGAAAAGAACGTGTAGGCGAGTTGCACCTCGGGATGCAGCGCGCGCAGCCGATGCGCGACCGGGCGTGCCTGCAGCCCTTCGCCCACCGACGGGGCGTGCATCCACACCAGCGGGCGACCCGGACGACGAACCGCTCGGCTGGCGGCGGCGACCCGCTCCAACAATCCACGGCGGGCGGCTAGCGAACGCCACAGCTTCGACCCGCTCGCCGGTGCCACTTGGCCCGCCACACGAGCGGCCACGCGGGCGGCGAGCACTCCCGCTCCGTACGCGGAGCGGACCAGACGGTTCAGCGCGTCCTCTTCGACTTCGCGACGGCCAGCGCCGTATCGATTGCCTTGCGGAAATCCGTGTACGGCAACGCGCCCTGGACCAGGAAGTCGCCGATCAGGAACGACGGCGTGGATTGCACGCGCGCCTGCGACGCCTGCCGCTCGTCGTTCCCCACGAGCATGCGGATGGCGTCGGATTTCCGGCATCGGGTGAACGACGGCAGGTCGAGCGACACGTCACGGGCGATCTGCTGAAGCTTCGCCGTGGGATTCTCGATCGGCTGAAACGCTCGCTGCTCGCGGAACAACGCGTCGGCGTATTCCCAGAACTTGTCCTGCACGGCGGCACACATCGACGCCTCCGCCTGCGCTCGCGCGTGGCGGTGATTCGACAGCGGCAGATGGAGGTACGCCATGCGGACCTTGCCGGCGTCGATGTAGTCGCGCTTGAGATTCGCCATCGACGAGTCGTGCCACTGCTTGCAATACGGGCACTGGAAGTCGCTGATCATCACGACCCACATCGCATCGTCACGTCCCATCAGTCGGCCCTTGTCGGCTCGCTGAATCATGACCGAGTCGGCAAGGGTATCACTCGGGGTACCGGGCAGCGTGGCCGCCGTGGTCTGCAACAACGGTGACGCGCTGAGCCCGGCACTCGCGGTAGCCGTCGCGGTCGGCACTTTGCCCGCATCGGCCCGACCACAGGCGGTCAGCGCACTGAGGAAGAGAAGGAGCGCGCTGAAGCGGAAAGCAGAGCGGGGTCGGGACATGAAAGTCTGGATCGGGAAAGTGCGGTTCGCTTGTAACCCGTTGAAATCTAACCAAGGGCTGGATCTCCGAGGCGTGGCGTCAGGCGACGCAGAGCCCTCTCGTCACGGTTGACCTGATGGCAAGCGCGGGCTCGCCTGACACGAATCCCTGACACCGAACCCCATCCGCGTGCGTAGAGACTGTATCTTTCACCCCGTGCGCACCTTCTTGGTTCAAACCGACAATCGCCGTCCCGCCGCTGTTTTTATGTGGCGCGCGCGGCATCTGATCGTGTGGCTCCTCGCGGCGGTCGTCGCCGTCGGGGGGTCGCCGTCGCTCTCGTGGAGTCAGGTCGCCGCCCCGGGCCAACCGTTGCCGGCTCCGGTCGGCTACGTCAACGACTTCGCCAACGTATTACAGCCCGACGCGGCGGCTCGTATCGACGATCTCGCCAAACGCGTGAATGCGGCCACGCGCGGCGACATGGTCGTCGTCACCCTGCCGTCGCTCGGTGGACGTCCGGTCGAAGAGGTGTCGCTGCGGCTTGGCCGCGAGTGGAAGGTCGGCGCTGGCGGGGCCATCGGTGATCAGGCGCGCAATGCCGGCGTGATCATCCTGATCGTGCCCAAGGAAACGTCCGACGACGGTCGTGGTTACTGCCGCATCGAGACGGGCCAAGGCACCGAGGGCTTCATCACCGACGCGACGTCGGGTGCCATCTGCCGTGAGCAGACGCCGCTCTTTCGGGCGCAGGACTACTCGGGTGCGCTCGAGCGCATCGCCACCGATGTGGCCGCGCGCTATGCGGCCAACTTCGGCGTCACGCTCGAAGGCGTGCCACCACCGCAGCAGCGTCGCCGACCGCGGTCGCAGGGCATTCCGCCGTTCATGGTGGTGCTGGCGATGGTGGTGCTGTTCTCGCTGCTCAGCTCCTTCGGCGGACGGCGACGACGCGGGTGTATGGGATGTATTCCCATTCCGATACCAGGCCCCTCGGTGGGCGGGTGGCACGGCGGTAGCGGATTCGGTGGTGGTTTCGGTGGAGGCGGGGGCGGCGGAGGGTTTGGTGGATTCGGTGGTGGTGGCGGTTTCAGTGGCGGTGGTGGCGGCTCCAACTGGTGAACAAATCCATGGCACGTGCTTCGATGTCTCTCGATGATCTCGTCCAGCAGCTGCGCCAGGTCCACGGCAACGCGCTGCAGGCGGTGGTGCTGTACGGATCGGCCGCCAGCGGTGAGCAGATCGTCGGGCACTCCGACTTCAATGTGCTCGTCATCGTCTCGTCGATCGACGTGGTGCAGATGCGCAGTCTTGGGCAGACCATGCGCGCTTGGGCTGAAGCGGGCAATCCGCCGGTGCTCGAGCTCACCGAGCAGGAGTGGCGGCGTTCGGCCGACATTTTCCCGATGGAGTACGCCGATATCCTCGAACGACATCGGTTGCTGCACGGCACGCTCGCGCTGACCGAGCTGGTAGTGGACAAGCACTACTTGCGTTTGCAAACCGAACAGGAAGCGATGGGCAAGTTGCTGCGGCTTCGGCGAGGCGTGATGGTCGCCGGCACCGACGCCGCGCGACAGATCGATCTGCTGCGCTCCAGCTTCAGCGCGCTGATGGTGATCTTTCGCGCCGTATCGCGCTTGCATGGCGTCAAGCCGGAACGCGACGCGACGCGCGTGATCCAGGATGTGGCCGCGAAATGCGGCTTCGATCCCGCGCCGTTCACGGCGGTGTCGGCGTTGGTGCGCGGCACGGCCTTGTCGAACGGCGAGGCGGAAACCGTGTTGGCGGGGTATGTACGCGGCATGGACGTCCTCGTCGGATATCTCGATCGATTCACGTCGCCTTCGGCGGCACCGGAAGTCATTCCCCCAGTCCAATCATGAGGAGCTCCATGGTCACCACGCAGCTTTCGCGACGTCCGTCAAGTCCGTTCTCCTGGTCACGCGCGCGCCTGCTCGCGGTCGCCCTGGTGCTGCCGCTGGGCATGAACGCCTGCGGATACAACACGATTCAATCGTACGACGAACAGGCCGCCCAGGCCAAGCAGAACATCGATGCGCAGTTGCAGCGGCGCGCCGACCTGATCGGGAATCTCGTGGCCACCGTGAAGGGATTCGCCGCGCAGGAAAGCGAAGTGCTGACGGCGGTCACGCAGGCGCGGGCCGGGCTCGTGGGCGCGTTGCAGAAGCCGGGCGGCTCCGATCCGGCCGAACTGGCCAATGCCAATCAGCAGCTCACGACGTCGCTGAGCCGTCTCACCGTGACCGTCGAGGCGTACCCGGAGCTCAAGTCGAACGAGAACTTCCTGCGCCTGCAGGATGAACTCACCGGTACGGAGAACCGTATTGCCGTTTCACGCACCGATTACAACGGCGCCGTGCGACTGTACAACGAGTACATCCGCAAGTTCCCCGCTGTCCTGACGGCGAAGGTCACCAGTGCCAAGCCGCGCACCTATTTCGAAGTGACCGACGCCGCGTCGCGCGCGGCGCCGACGGTCGACTTCAAGAAATGATCGCCGGTCGCCCCGTTACATCTTGTTCTTTTCGTAGAGCAGGTTGCGCGGGGCGACACGCCATTCGTACCAGCGAGAGACCGGGTTGCCGCCATTCACTGCGGGATCGCTGCGGTCGCTTTTCATCTGTGCTCGAATGCGAATACCCATGACATCATTGCCGTCGTTCGTGGTATCGGCGTCGAGGCCATTGTACGTCGCATGCTCAGCGCCGGACACGAAGACGAGCCGGCTCGTGAACGCCTGAACGCCGGTGGCCATCACATCACCATCAGGTGCTCCAGTCGACGTCAGCCGCTCGGCGCGCATCAACTCCTTGGTGCCCGCATTCCGCCAGTACATCACCGCATTGAGACGCTGAATCGTGGTCCCGGATCGCGACAACAACACGCTATCGAGGCCGGCATCGCGGTTTACCAGTCGCGTGGCGGGTAGGAACTGAATGCGAAACAGCGTAGCGCTCCGGTTCGCGACACTGGTCAGCAACAGTAGGCGGCGTGTCGTTCCCACCTGCAGTCGTACCAGATCGCCCGCCTTCAGTACGTAAGCGCCGCCGACCTTCCTGAAATCGATGCACGTGACACCGCAGGTGCCGCCGGGCGGATAGTTCGGCAGCGTATCGCCGTCGTCGAAGATCGGATACACCGGCGCTTCCTGCGGGTCGAAGGGCACGGACAACACCGAAACGGTATCGCCCGTGGCACCGAGCGCCGAGAAGACGTTCGTGCCTACCATGGCGATCCCCGCCTCTTGCACATCGCGCGCTAGCGACAGACCCACAAAGCGTGCGCCACGATCGACGCCTTCACGCACGGTCCACGATCGACGCGTCTGCCAGCTGTTGAGCGAAAAGGCGGTGGCTGATCCGATCACCACCATGCCGATCGTCATCGAGATCAGGACTTCGGCCAGCGAGAAGCCGCGGCGAGCGCGACGCGACGTGGTGCTTCGCGAGCTGGCGTACGGGGTATGCATCAGGGCGCTCCAGAGAGACCGTTGCCGCGAAACAGCAACGTAGTGAGCAACACGGGAGTCGTCGCGCGCGGAAAGTCCACCCGGACATCGATCTTCACGAGATTCTGCCGCGTGACCGTCACGGTCATGGTGCGCACGTATGGCCCGCTCGCGTCAGGCGTTCCTTCGGCGCCCAGTCGAATGGCTGCTTCTGTTTGCACCAGCCACGGGTCGCGGGTGCGCACCTGCTCGAGATAGGATCGCCCGATGGCGATGGCGTTCGTGCGGTTCTGGGACAGCGTCTGCAACGTGATCGTGCTGGCGTTGGCGCTGGCCAGCGCCGACAGGCCCACCGCGAGCAAGATGATCGCGACGATCATCGAGACCAGTGTGAAGCCTCGACGCCGCGTGACGACGGCGCGCGTGCGGCGATGACGTGATATGAGGCGATTCATTGCCAACCTCCGACCTGCTTATAGGTCCAGAACCGAACATTTCCGGACGGCGTGACCTGAATGGCGACGACCGCGTACGGGTCGTTTTCGCTGGCGAGATAGACCACGCCACGCGTGCCCATCGGCATCGTGAGGCCGCGTGCGTCGAACTCGATGCGGGCATTGGGAAAAGTGACTTCCCCCGACGGTGCGTCGCCGGGGATTGCGCCCGCTGCGCCGCGACCGTACGTCACACGATCGGGAAGCGTACGGACGCCGAAGCCACGCAAGGCCTGCCACTCCGCATCCGACTCGACGATGGTGCCGTCACCGTCCTCGTCGAGATAGCCCCCATACTTACGCGTGCCCGTCTTGAACGCCACGCGCACCATTTCCCGCGTCGAGAGCGCGCGGGTGCGCGACACGTCGAGGTCCTGCGCCAGTTGGATCCCCGCCAGCTGCACTTCCGTTTTCTCGGAGATGCGGAACTTGGGCAGAACGATCGACATCATGATGCCGACGACCGCAACGACCATCAGCAGTTCGATGATGGTGAAGCCGCTGCGAGCTCGAAGCAGTCTGGTGCGTGCCATACGGATCCCGGGGAAGCCCCGATAGTACAGTGAAGCGGTCAGTACAGGGGTCGGAACGCGGTCTGCAGTACGGTGCCCACCGAAGGAGTGCCTGGCGGCAGCCGCTCCGGGAAGCGGAAGTTCACGTCGAAACTCCATTGCCGGGTGGGCGGCGTGTAGTAGGCGCCACCATTGGTGGTGTTGCCCCAGAGACCAGTCACGAAGCGACTCTGGTAGAGTGAGACGAGCGAGCCGGTGTACCTGAAGGTCCTGCCGCTGCCCCAGTTCTCCAGGAACCGGGGAAAGTTCTCGAGGCCGCCACCGTACGCTGGTGCTCCGCAGCCTGCTCGTGCGTAGTCGCACGGCGTGGCCGAGTGGCCGGACAACAGCGCGGCGTGCACCGTCGTCAGGGGGCTCGCCGCCCGCTGAATGGGACCGGCTTGCAGCGAGTCGCACCATCCGGCTCCGGTGCATGCTGTCATGGCCGGATTGGGAGCATTCGACAAAAACGTGATGGCGTCACTCATGATGGCGGCGGGACGCCAGACGGTTGTGTTGTAGTCGCCAAGCACGTACACGGGGCGCTCCGTCACCATGGAGAGGCCACCCGTATCCGCGGACGTAGCCGGCATCGGCAGCTGCCCGCCCTGACGAAGACGCACGGACACAAGATCCCGATTCGTGCTGCCGCCGAGGTTGATGAAGTGCAGATAGATGATGCGCGGCGAGCGGACCGCTCTCGATGCGTCGCTCCAGAGGCGCAACTCGTCCATGTGGATGTCGAGCAGATCAGGACTCAGGTCTTCACGGCCATCATAGAAAGCGTTGGAGCGTGCGACGAAAATCCTCGCGCATTCGGTAGCGTTGGGCGTCGCCAAGCCACCTGAGCGGTCATGTGTCATGAATAGCGCCGTGCAAAGTGACGCATTCCTCGCCGCCTGGGTTGGCAGGTCGAACACCGCCGCATCGATGGTGATGTACCAATCCGACTTCCACGCCATCTTTACGTCTTGCACGATCGGGCTGTCGCCGGCATTGCGCGGCTGTACGAGCGTCACCGGCGGCACGTTCACCGGCAGCGGGAGTTTGAGCGAACGCACACCGTGCGCCTTCGACATCAAGCGGCCGTTGAAGCGCTGTTCGCTACGCGTCTTGAACGACGGCTCCGACAGACTGCGCGAGTCGAAGTCGAGCAGCACGGCCGTTCCTGCCACATTGTTGATACGGACACCACCCAGTCGGTTGTTGGCGTCTTTACGATTCCAGAACACGCTGTCCGGCGTCGTGATGTTGCTTTGAAACGTGGCGCTGTTCGACGACAGATAGAGGCTGCCGTTGGTGTGTACCCAACCCGCGAAGGTCATCGGCGCACCGGGGAGGATCTCGAGATCGTCCTCGTAGAACACGCCGAACTGGAACAGCGGAATCGTCTGGGCGTTCACCGACAGCACGGCGGTCGCCTTGTTGCCGGATGTGTCGCGCGCCGACACCGTGATGTCGATCGGCTGATTCAGCGAGTACAAACCGGAGAATGGGCCGGCCGTGATGGTGCGCGACACCGGGACGCCGGTGGTTTGCGTCGTCTGCGTCATGCGATAGCCGGTGATCTCAGGACTCGTGATCGACGCGATGTCCGAATTGTTGATGATGCCGTCCTGCATGGCCGCATCGAGCTGCGACATGATGTCGTCGGCACCGCCCTCGGCCGCGTACGACGCACGGGCGCCGCGATAATCGGCATTCGAGGTGCGGGCAATCGTCGTGACCGCCGAAAGGCCGGCGAGCACGATGATCGAGAACATCACGAGCATGAGCAGGACGACTTCGAGCGCGAAGCCTCGCCGCGAGCGGATCAACCGCGGCTGTGGAACATGAACCGGCATCATCATGGGACTTCCTCTGGCTAAGGATCGGTACGCCAGAAGAAGTACGACCAACGCTCCGTGAACGTAATTTCACAGAGGGTGATACGTCGCTTGGTGAACGAAACAGGCTGTTTTCTGTGACGGTCACGCGCGGTGAGAAAACGAAATCGCCGCCGGTGTAACGGGTTACCTGCTCGCCGGCACGGCTATGGGCGCGGTCGGCGGCGCCGGTCGGGGAAACACACCCTCGCCCTTCTGCACGCGCCAGCCGGCCGGCTCGAGCGTGGCCAACTCGTCGATGCGCTGAGCGGCCACGGAGCCGGGTGCACCGAGTTGCACCCACACGGCTTCGACCTTGGTGGGCATGAACGGCGCGAGCAGCACCGTTTGCCGCGCGATGCGACGGATCAGCGAAGCGAGAATCTGCTCGAGTTCGGCCAAGCGCGCCGGATCCTTGGCCACCGCCCAGGGCGTCGTCGCCGTCGTGTACTCGTTCGCGCGCGCCGTCATGCGCGATACGGCGGCCAGCCCTTCGTGCAG
>NZ_JBDNFF010000307.1:0-4531 GCF_041689975.1 Gemmatimonas sp. | reverse complement strand
CGCTTTCTCGGTCTCTCGCAGGTGTTGGCGGGCGCGCTGCTGCTGATTCCCGCGACCGCGTTCTACGGCGCGGTGATGTTCGTGCCAATTCTCGTGAACGTCGTGGTGATCACGATCGCCATCGAGTTCAAGGGAACCTCGGCGGTCACCGTGGCGATGCTGTTGGCGAATCTGTGGCTGTTGGCGTGGGACTGGCCGCGGTGGCGTGCGGTGCTCATCACCGACGTGTCGCGGCCGGTGACAACAGGATGGTCACGGTTGGAGCGTGCCGGGTGGTTGCTGGGCGGCGCGAGCGTGACTGCGTTCTTCTTCGCGGTGCGAAGCGTGGCGTTGAAGGGAACGGTGGGGGTGCTGGTGGGGCTTGGCGTGTTGGGTGGGGTGCTGGTGGTGACGGGGTGGGTGCGGGGGGTGCAAGTGTCGCCGCGCTCCTAGCGCCCTTGTTTGAGTACGCTGAATGCGCCGAAGACAGCCAATGGTAGGGCTACATCCAGCGTCCAGAAAATTGACATCGGGCGCTCGCCGGATACATCGCCTGGCTTCGCGGCTCGAACGCCGCCGCAAGCCACGAACGCGTGCTCCGGAGTTTCGCGTACAAAGAGTTGGAAGGTCCAGCCGTTCGTTGCGCTTTCGATGTAGCGCCGGCCCGCCGCGGTGTTTGGGCCTGCTGAATTCTGCGTCTCCCAATGGAATCGCGTGGGGCTGACGGCATAATCGTGGTAGGCCACCTGATCGCGAAAGCCGTCAGACTTGTCAAGCGTTACGAAGAGCACCTCGACCTTCCGATGCGGGAGTCGTAAGACGCCCTCACGCGACGCTGGTCGCGCTGTCGCCGTGTGCACGCCAATGGCGGTAAGTATCTCGCGTCGCTCATAGCGCGCATGGAGCACGAGCGGCACATCCTCGAAGCCCGGGATGGTACGTGTGGCAATTCGGCTCCGTGATTCGAGGACATCCGCCAGTTCGCCGAGTTCTGTCAATACGTTCGGCTCTGCATTCAGCTTCCGGACGAAGTCTGCATACGAGAGCGCGCCCGTGTGCTCCACTTGATACGTGAGCATCTGTGTACGAACCGCTTCCGTTTCGCTGGAAACAGTGTAGGTACTTCCTGACTCCGCGACCTGGCGAATGAGACGGATTTGTGCGGGATCATCGACGTGCAGCAAATAGCGCAGCGAGCGCGATGCACGAGCTTCGCCCTCACCGCCCTCGTCTCGGGGAAGCAGCCCAGCCGCTCGACGCAGCGGCGTCCAGCCACTCGGACTCGCATCGCGGTAGACCTCCGAAAGCTCGATGTCTTGGTCGTGCAGAAAGTCGGCAAGCCGCACAGTCACTCGACCGGTCATCGCGGCGTAGCTTTGCAATTCTGAACGTAATCGTCGCCACGTGTGCTGGGTCGTCGATTTCAGATTGGCGAGGACACGCTCTCTCGCCTGTGCCTCAAGATGGATATGACAACCACTCGGCAATGTCGAAAAGCCCTCCTCGACACCCTTCAAGACTTCGCGACGACTTAGGCCGGTCACTGAAGAGATCAACTTGTCGAATCGGAAATCCGACCGATGCCGTCCAACGAAGTCGAGCACGAGGCAGCTGCTCTTATTGTCGGCGAGTCTGAGGCCGCGTCCAAGCTGCTGCTGAAACACGAGGGCGCTTTGCGTGGGGCGCAGGAAGAGCAGGGTGTCGACGTTCGGAATGTCGACACCTTCATTGTACAAGTCGACCGTGATGATCGCGCAGATTTCGCCACGCGCGAGCTTCTGCGGAGCCTCCCGACGCTCGGTCTCAGTAGACCCTCCCGTGAGACAGATCACTGGCAGATTCGCCTTCTCAAACTGCGCCGTCATGAAGTGCGCGTGGTTTACAGACACGCAGAACACGATGGCTCTGGTGTTTCGCGCATTGCCGGACAATCGGTGCCACTCGCTGAGAACCATGCGAGCGCGCACATGATTGCCGGTGAGCAGCTGATCCAGCGCGGCCGCCTCTCCGCTGCTGTTCCATGGCACCTCAGAGAAGTCCGTCTCGTCGTTGCATCCGAAGTACTCGAACGGCGAGAGTAACTGGAGATCCAGCGCCTGCCAAAGCCGAAGCTCAGCCGCGGGCGCGCCATCCGGTCGCGAATCAAAGTACGTCGCGATCGGCACGCCGTCGGTTCGCTCCGGAGTGGCGGTGAGACCAAGCAAGAGCTTCGGGTGCACACTGCGCGCGAGTGCATCGAACTGTGGTGCCGCGATGCGATGACATTCGTCGATCACAACGGTGTGCCAGTGCGTCGCACCGAAGCGTTCCACAATGCGCTGCGAGGTCAGGCTCTGAATGCTGGCGAACAGATGATCGAAGGAATCCGGCTGGTGCCCACCAACGAGGAGGTATCCGAAGCTGTAGTCGCGAAGTACGGCGCGGTACGTCTGCATCGCTTGTGATAGCAGTTCCTCTCGGTGCGCAACGAAAAGCAAGCGCGGCCGAGAGCCGGCGGACCTTACCTGCGCTTTGTAGTCGAGCGCGGCCATGACGGTCTTTCCGGTGCCGGTGGCCGCAACGAGAAGGTTGCGAGTACGACCGTGTTCCCGCTCGAAGGCGAGCTGCTCGAGGATGTCCGTCTGATATTGTTTCGCCGCAATATCGAACAGCACGGGCACGCCGTTGTCCGAGTGCGACGACTCTTTCGACAGCGCACGCGCCAGCGTCCGCGAGCACTCCGCATCGTCCGGGTCGTACCTGGTAAACTCGTTGTCCTCCCAGAGCGTTTCGAAGTGCGCCTTCGCACGGTCGTAGATCACGCGCTGGGTGTGCTCCGTGAGTTTGACGGTCCATTCGAGCCCGCCGAGCAACGCTGCGCCTGACAGATTGGCGCTGCCGATATACGCCGCGCCGAATCCCGTCGCGCGGTGGAAGATCCACGCTTTAGCGTGCAGTCGCGTGCGTCGCCCGTCCAACGAGATCTTTACGTCACAGCCGGTGAGACGCGCCAGCATATCCAGCGCTGCTTGCTCCGTCGCGCCCGTATAGGTCGTGGTCAAGACACGGATGCGTGTTCGCCCAACGCCGCTCGCATTCGGTGCCGTGACCCGTTGCAGCACATCCAGCAGCTTGCGCACACCCGAGACGGTGATGAAACTGACCAGAATGTCGATCTGATCGCAGTCAGCCGCTTCACGTTGGATTTCGTGGTACAGCGAGGGTGACGCTTTTGCGGCGGTGAAGAGCCACGGGGCCGACAGTCCCGTCTCCGGTAGCTGTGCGTCCTCTCCTCCGGCGCGAATAGCGCGAAGTCGCCGTGCTGGCTGCTGTGGCAGCGTGATCGCATCGCGTTGGCTCACGCTCGCCTTACTGCGAAGGTGCGTGAGTACACCGTTCACCAGTTCGAGCTGCTTGAGCAGCGCGTCCTGCGGGTCGGTCGTGAACGACTCGAGCAGGCGCGAGAGTGTGCTGGCCATCAGGTCGAGCAGCGGGCCCGTCGCCTCTCCGCCAGCGAGTTCGTCGATCTGCGCGTCGCTGCCCGATGCCTGCAGACGCTCCGCCAACGCATCGGTAATGAGTTGATCGTACAGGCCAATCGGCAAGCTCATTCAACGTGTCCGAAAGATTTCACGAAGCGGGCATCGCTTGGTGCGAGGGCGTACGTCGCCAGGTCTTGCGGCGATACCCAGGCGATTGCCGCATGCTCGATGCACACCGGCTCGCCGAGAATCTCGACGGGGAGAAATACGACCACGAACGGTGAGTCAGGATCCGATGCCGAAAAAAGTGCGTCTCCCACGGCAGTTACCTGTACGTCGAGTTCCTCAGCGAGCTCTCGAGTGATCGCCTGATGGTCAGACTCACCGCGTTCACACTTGCCGCCGGGAAATTCCCAGAGACCGCCGTGCCGCTTGTGGGCTGGGCGTTGGCACACGAGGAGCCGATCGCTCCGTCGGACAACTGCGGCGACAACGCGCTGCGAAATGGTCGACATTGCTTCCAAAGTGCGCTTACGACGCCGGGTCCGCCAGGGCCCCGCTGCGCCGAGTCATGGCGATCGATTGATGAGGCTCCCGTAATACGGGTTATCTACTCGTGACGAACTCGACGAATCATGTGACGACACCTTCAATCGAGACCGTCGCCATGCCTGGTGTCAGTCGTTTTCTAGGAATCACTGTCGTCATGTTCTACCGTGACCACGCGCCGCCGCACTTTCACGCGCTCTACGGCGAGTACGAAGTGACCGTCGAGATCGAGTCCGGCATGGTGTCCGGACGCTTCCCTCGTCGACCACTGGCATTCCTCCTCGAATGGTGGGACTATTCAAGAGAAGACCTTCGCGCAAATAGGGACCGTGCACGCCTCGGTATCCCCGTCGTCCCCATCGCTCCCTGGGAGTAGCCTCATGTCCATGATTGCCCCAGCGATTCTCCACGTCACTGACTCGCGTATCGTCGCTGCGCACACTCTGTGGCTCCGCTTCAACGATGGCGTCGAGGGCGTGGCCGATCTGAGTCACGATCTCGATGCACCGGTGTTCGAGCTCCTCAAAGATCCGGCCCACTTT
>NZ_JBDNFF010000306.1:0-13597 GCF_041689975.1 Gemmatimonas sp. | reverse complement strand
GACACCAAGGCAACCGCCGATGTCCTCATCGCGCTCGCCAAGAAGGATCAGACGCTCGCCGCCAAGTATACCGCCGCCGATTATCGCGGCTGGTTCATCGGCCAGTTCCCCGGCGGTGCCTCGGCGTTCACGACAGCGCTCACCAAAGCGACCATCAGTGGCTCGCCGCTGATCGCGACCGCCACGCGCACGCTGACCGCCACCGCCACGGCAGCCGATGCCGGTGCCGGTGACTACTTCGTGCACGTGTTCCCGTCGCCCACCCTCGGCGACGGGCGTGGTGCGAACAAGCCATGGCTGCAGGAACTTCCCGATCCCGTCACCAAGATCGCGTGGCAGTCGTGGGTGGAAGTACACCCCACCACGTTCAAGAAGCTTGGGCTCGTGGAAGGACAGCACCTCACCGTTGAAACGTCCGCCGGAAAAATCACCGCGCCGGCGTATCGCTACATGGGTGTGCGTCCCGACACCGTCGCCATCGCGCTCGGCCAAGGGCATACGGCGTACGGTCGCTTCGCGCAGAACGTCGGCGTGAATGCCTTCGATCTCCTGCAGAGCAGCTGGGATGCTTCCGGTACGCTCGCGCTCTCCGGCATGAAGGGGAAGGTCACCGTCCTCGCCGAGACGTCGCAGCTCGTCACCACCGAAGGATCGGCGCGTCAGCACGGCCGTGGTATCGGGCAGGCGATGACGCTTGCCGCACTCCTCGGTCAGGAAGCCGAAGAAGGCGGACACGAAGAGCACAGCATCCCCGGCCTACCGTCGCAGGATTTCAAGGCTGGCCTCAAGGCCCCGGTTGCGGCCGACGCGCAGGGTGAGTTGGCCAACCCGAAGGCAGGCGATTTGGGGATGTACGCCCCCGATCACGTGCAGAAGATGGCGAAGCGCCGCTGGGCGATGACGATCGATCTCGCACGCTGCACGGGCTGTTCGGCGTGCGTCACCGCGTGCTATAGCGAGAACAACATTCCGACGGTCGGCGCGCCGTACCAAGGTCGCGCGCTCAGTCCGAGCACGTGGGACGAGCGTCCGGGCGCGAACATCATCAAGGGCCGGGAAATGGCCTGGATTCGCCTCGAGCGCTACTACGAAGGCAACGAGAACACGGAAAACGAGTTCTCGCCCGACTTCGACACGCGCTTCGTGCCGATGATGTGCCAGCATTGCGGCAACGCGCCGTGCGAGCCGGTGTGCCCGGTGTACGCCACGTATCACTCGCCCGACGGCCTCAACGTACAGGTCTACAATCGTTGCGTCGGTACTCGTTACTGCAGCAACAACTGCCCGTACAAGGTTCGCTACTTCAACTGGTTCGGCTACGGTGAAGTGGCACGCAAGCAGTACGCGTGGCCAGAGCCGATGCACTGGGCGCTCAATCCCGACGTCACCGTTCGCGGCAAGGGTGTCATGGAGAAGTGCACGTTCTGCGTGCAGCGTATCCGTGAAGCCGAACACCGCGCCAAGGCCGAAGGCCGTGAGGTCAAGCCTGACGAGTTCACGACCGCGTGCTCACAAGCATGCCCGTCGCGCGCCATCATCTTCGGAGACGCGGCCGACGAAAACTGGACCGTAGCGAAGCTCGCCTATGACCGCCGTGCCTACCACGTGTTCGAAGAATTGAACACGTATACGGCCGTGGTCTATCTCAAGAAGGTCAACTATCCGGCGCCGGCTTCCCCGGCGCAGGCCTGAGGGCATCGCACATGGCATCCGTAGGATATCCCGTGCGTGAGGGCATCCGTGGGCCGAACATTCCGTCGGCCGACGTGCAACTCCCCGCCGTCAAGGATTACGAGCAAGTCGATCGCGAGATCATGGCGACGCTCGGCTTCACGAAGAAGTGGCTCATGGGCCTCAGCGTCGCCGTGCTGGCGATGCTGATCGGTGCCTCCGCGTGGGTCTATCAGATCTATTGGGGCCTCGGTCAGGCTGGATACGAACCGCCCGTGATGTGGGGTAACTTCATCATCACGTTCGTTTTCTGGGTCGGTATCGGTCACGCCGGTACGCTCATCTCGGCCATCCTGTTCCTCTTCCGCGCCGGCTTCCGTACTTCGATCTACCGCGCCGCTGAAGCGATGACGGTGTTCGCAGTCATGACGGCCGGTCTGTTTCCGATCATTCATATCGGGCGCCCGTGGAAGTTCTTCTGGTTGCTGCCGTATCCGAACTGGCGTCTGCTGTTCCCGAACTTCAAGTCGCCGCTCGTGTGGGACGTGTTCGCCATTTCGACGTACCTCACGATTTCGACCACGTTCCTCTACATCGGCCTGATCCCCGACATCGCGGTGCTCCGCGACAAAGAAACCAACCCCGCGCGCAAGAGGATCCTCGCCATCCTCTCGCTCGGCTGGCGGAACAGCGACCGTGAATGGCGTCACTTCGCAAAGGCGTATCTCTTCCTCGCCGCCTTCAGCACCCCGCTCGTGCTCTCCGTGCACTCAGTCGTTTCCTTCGACTTTGCCATGGCGCTCACCCCAGGTTGGCACGCCTCGATTTTCCCGCCGTACTTCGTGGCCGGCGCCATCTTTTCAGGCTTCGCGATGGTGTGGACGATCGCGATCCCGATGCGGAAGTGGTTCAAGCTCGAGCACTACATCACGATCAACCATCTCGACGCCACCGCCAAGGTCGTGCTCTTCACGTCGATGGTTGTCGGGTGCGCGTACATGATCGAGTTCTTCATCGCCTGGTACAGCGGCGTCCGTGCGGAACAGGAGTTCTTCTGGAACCGCGTGTTCGGTCAGTGGTGGTGGGCGGCGTGGATCATGTTGCTCTGCAACATGTCGCTTCCCATGTCGCTCTGGTCGCAGAAGCTGCGCCGAAATCCAACATGGCTGTTCGTGCTCTCGCTGTTCATCAACCTCGGCATGTGGTTCGAGCGCTTCGTCATCGTGGTGCCGTCGCTCTCGCACGAGTTCGAGCCCTGGCAGTGGGGCAGCTACGCTCCTAGCTGGATCGATATGTCATTCCTGATTGGATCGTTTGGTTGGTTCTTCATGTGGTTCCTGCTGTTCGTCAAGCAGCTGCCCGTCATGGCGATCGCCGAGCTCAAGGAAATCGTTGCGCCGCGCGTGAAGCACGGCACCAGCGGAGGGCACCACTAATGCAAGGTGTGGTCGGAGCATTCCATGAGATCGACACGACCGTTGCGGCCATCGAAGATCTCAAGAAGAAGAAACTCGGCGATGTGACCGTTTACTCGCCGACGATTCGCCATGAACTCGAGCACGCGATCGACGCGCCGCCAAGCGTCGTCCGCCGATTCACCTTGATCGGCGGCCTCCTCGGCGTCAGCTTCGGCTACTGGGTGGCCATCTGGTCGTCCACCTACTGGCCCTTGGTGACCGGTGGCAAAGCGATCGCCTCGTGGATCCCGTACACCATCATTGGTTTCGAAATGATGGTGCTCGTCGGCGCGCTGTCCACGGTTGCCGGCATGTTCATCAATTCGCGCATTCCGCGCCTCAGCACCACGTCGGGGTACGACGCCCGGTTCTCGGGTGGATACTTCGGCGTCTTTATCGCCTGCGACGCCACCAAGGCGGGACAGGCCGAAGAACTGCTGCGCCACCACGGTGCAACGGAGGTGCGACGTGAAGCCTGAGCCTACGTACTTCATGACTGCTATCGTCGCGCGCTCGTCGCGCCTCGCGGGCGCCGTCGTGCTCCCCTTTGCCTTTGGGGCATGCACGTGGTTCACCGACTTCAAGAATCAGCCACGTATCGAACCGTGGGAGCCGCTGTCGCAGAACGACGCCGACTCGCTCCTACCGCCGCGCGGTAACCCGCAGTTCAGCGTGCCGGTGCAGGGAACCGTAGTCGCCGGGTACCAGATCTCGTACGCCCCGCTGCCAGCGGTGATCGATTCGTTCTCCGCCATTCCGAACCCGCATCCGGTCACGGAAGCGTCGCTCGCCAACGGTAAGTTGAACTATCAGATCAACTGCGCTGTTTGCCACGGTGCATCGGGCAATGCCAACGGTGGACTCAAAAAGGTCAATCCGAATTACGGGTTCGCTCCCAGTCTGCTCGCGGAGTCGGCCCTTGGACGCACCGATGGCTACATCTACGGTGTGCTGCGAAACGGTCGCGGCCTTATGGGCAGCTACAACCGCATCGAAGAGCCTGACCGATGGGACGTGATCAACTACGTTCGGGCGCTGCAGGGCAAGAGCACGCTCAAGGCCGACACGCTATTGGCAGGCTATCCCGGTCAGAACGGCACCACGGTGCCTGGACCGTCGCTCACCGCGCCCAATGTGCCTTCGCGCTATCTGCGCCCCACGCAGCAGCCGACGCCCGGGTCCTCGGGCATCAACTCGGCCACTTTCAAGGGCAACAACGACAACGACACCATGCGCAAGCTGCATGGCGCTCCGCACTCGGAGAAGGCCTCTGCTGGTGAGACGTCCAAGGCCGGTACACCGGCCGCGAGCCAGGAGAAGCACTAGTGAGCCAACATTATCACTACCCGGCGCGCGCAGAGTTCGCGAAGCGTCTGGCCGCGAAGCCGGTTCCGGGCGGTCTCAAGACCGCCGCGCTGGGCGCGGCGGTAGTCGGCATCGCAGTGTTCATCTTCGGTCTGTTCAGCAATGCGGATCGCGCGTGGCAGGCACTCCATTTCAACTGGTTGTTCTTCGCCACCATCTCGTCGGCCGGCGTCGCGTTTGCCGCCGTGCAGCGTATCGTGACCGCGCGATGGTCACGCCCCGTTGTTCGGTTCGCGGAGGGGTACGTCGCGTTCCTGCCGGTCGCGTTCCTGATCCTGCTGCTCATTCTGTTCCCGGGACGCGAGCACATCTTCACATGGGCTGGTCGCGAGACCATCTCGGTAGCCGAGAAGGCGCGCTACCTCCAGCCTGGCTGGTTCGTGTTGCGCGGCATCTTCTTCTTCGGCGCCATGATGGTGCTGCAGATGCTGTTTGTGTATCACTCGGTTCGTCTCGACGTCGCCGTCCTACCCGAGTACGGCGCCAAGTGGGCGGCTGGGCTTCGCGCCAAGATGCGCGCCGGCTTCGGCAACGAGCGTCGTGAGCTGCACACGCAGCATTCGCTGCAGGGAAAACTCGGCGTCGCGGTCTGCATCTCGTTCGTCGTGGGCTGGTGTTTCATGGCGTGGGATTACTCCATGAGCATCTCGCTGCACTTCCAGCAGACGATGTACGCCTGGATCGTGTTCATGGGCGCGTGGCTCAACATGATCATGTCGTTGTCGCTCCTGAGCATGTGGTGGCGGAAGCACCTGCAGGCCGATGACATCGTCACCATGGATCACTTCTGGGATCTTGGAAAGCTGTGTTTCGCCTTCACGGCATTCTTCGGCTACATCAGCTTCAGTCAGTACCTGGTGATCTGGTACGGTAACCTCCCGGAAGAGACGCACTTCTATCGCCTGCGCTTGTCGGGCGTCTGGAAGACGGTCACGCTGATGGTGCCGGTGCTCGCTTTCGTGCTGCCGTTCTTCGGTCTCATCTCGAAAGCTGCCAAGGTGTACCTGCCCACGTTCGTGCTCTTCGCGCTGTGCAGCATGGTCGGGATCTACCTGCACCGTTATATCGAGATCTATCCGTCCATCTACGGCGAGGCCACCAGCCTCCCGTTCGGGCTCCAGGAAATCGGCACCACCGTCGGCTTCCTCGGTCTGTGGGCGTTCTGCTACTTCTCGTTCATGGATGCGTTCCCCGTCATGCGCGTGTTCATGATGACGACGGCCGCCAAGGACGAAGTGCAGATCCCGGTCGACGCGCGTACGATGGAACCGCTGCCCGCGCACGAGTAATCGTCCTCGACGCGGTTAGAACGAAGCGGGCGCGCACCTTCCGGTGCTCGCCCGCTTTCGATATTCACGCGCGAAAGATTGGCTCGGAGCGGGCAATTGATTATTCTTCAATGTTGGCGACTTTTGGGGCGTTAGCTCAGCTGGGAGAGCGCGCGCTTTGCAAGCGTGAGGTCATCGGTTCGATCCCGATACGCTCCACTCCAAGATGTCCGGCAGCATTAGAACGAAGCGGGGGCGGCCAATACTGGCAGCCCCCGCTTTGCTATCCGCTCCTCTCGCCTGGTCCAAGCGGCGTGACTAATAGATCGCGCCGCTACTCGACGACAACACACCGGACGTTGCGCTGAGTACATACGATGTCGACGTGCCCGTCGTCCAACTCGGCAGGTTGAACTGCGAGCCTACGGGCACGCGCACCGTCGTAACCGGTGAGTAGCTCAGTGGAGTATTGGCCAGGCACAGACGGGTCACGCTGTTGGTGACGCTCAGAAAGTATGCACCGTTGCCGGCGCCGAATACCGTGGCCGCACCGTTTGGCAGTACTCCCACAGCCGACCTCTCGTCCACGCCGATACCGCGTGGTGCGGCGGCGCGTCCATCCTGCTGCAGGCGAGCCAGGAACGTCACCAGCCGTCCCATGCGATCGCGCACCACGAAGTGCGAATCCGTGATGAGGTTCTGAAGCACCGGCACGTTGAACAGTGCATTGGTAATCGTGACCGACGGGTCATGCGGATTCGCGAGGACGACCGCCGATGTGGACGATACATTGAACGCCGCATACACGAACGGACTCAGCACGGCGAGGCCTGCGCTCGTGCCGCCGATCGGATAGCCCGCCGCGATACGGGCATCTACGGCCGTCTGCAGCGCCGTGCCCGTCCACAAATTCACATACGTCGACTGATCCCCGCCGGCGATGAACACCACCTCTGCCCGCGCGATCGCGCTCGTCACGTAGTCGCTGTTGGCGCCGGCTGCGGTCGAAATCACGATGCTCGCCACCGAGTTCGCGCCGAGGTTCATGAGAAAGTCGTTGTATCCATTCGTGCCGCTCGTGCGGAGCACGACCACGTCGCCGTACGCGCCGGCGCTACGTGCGCCGCCCCGCGCCAGTAGCCACTGCATGCCGACGTCGCTGTCCGTGCCGCCACCGGCGAGGAGCGCGCCGCCCAGTGGAATCGTCTGTACATCAGTCGTGCTGCCGGATACGTAGGTCGTGTAGCCGGGATCGCCCTGCACGCCAACGGCTACGGGAGCGGTGGGAGCGTTCGATCGGCTGCCGCACGCGACCAGAGCGAGGGTGAGTAGGACGGCGGAGCACGCACGGTTCGTCATGAGAGGCGCTTCAGGGGACGATTCGGAACAACCCGGAGACCACGCCAATATACGAGATTCCCACGAGAAGAAGGCGTCGAGGCCGTGCGCGTCGGGACTACGCGCCCAGCGCCTCTGGGCGACGCACGCGCCACGAACGCACGTCCGTGATTGGCCCGCAGGCGCGCGCCGCCAGCAGCGAGGCGAATTCGCGCGCCGGCAATGCCTCGCCGAAGTGACGTCCCTGCTGCTCGAAGCACTGCATGCGTGCGAGTCGCTGCGACTGCTCCGCATTCTCCACACCCTCCGCCACTACGTCGAGTCCAAGGCCGCGCGCCAAGCGAATCATCGATGAAACGATGGCCTGGTCGCGCTGATCGAGTAGTAGTTGCGAGACGAATCGGCGGTCGATCTTGATGCCGTCCACGGGCGCTTCCCGCAGGAACGTGAGCGACGCATGACCGACGCCGAAGTCGTCGACCACGAGGCGAAGCCCAAGTCCTTTCAGCGCGCGCAATGTCTCCATGATCATATCGCCGTCGACCATCGTGCTGTTCTCGGTGACCTCGAGCGTCAGCGCGTCAGGCGGACAACCGGTCTCGTGGAGAATCGCCGCCACGCGCTGCTCGAAGCCGTGCTCGCGCAGCTGGACCGCCGACATGTTGACCGACACGCGTAGCGCGGCCGCACTCTTCTCGCGCCGCCACGCAACGATGGATTCGCACGCGTGCCGCAGCACCTGCTCCCCGATCGGCACAATCAGTCCCGTATCCTCGGCCAGCGCCAGGAAGCCGGACGGCGACAGGAGGCCGCGATCCGGGTCGCGCCAGCGAAGCAGGGCTTCCGCTGCAATAATTCAATCGGCCACGACGTCAAGAATTGGCTGATAAAACACCTCGAACTCACCTTGCGCGACCGCTGAATGAAGCCGCGATTCCCGACGGTGCGATACGGAGTCCGCGATATCCAGCGCATTCGTGCCGTTACCCCCGACCGCCGCCATTCCCGCCATAGGCGTGAGCATGCGGCCGCGCCGCCGTTCGCCCTTCTCGCGGTACATATCCGCGTCGGCAGCGTCGAGCAGGTCCTGCGCGGAGGCACCATCGAGCGGTGACATCGCGCTGCCGATGCTGGCCCCGACGATCAGCGCCTCATCGCCCGTGAGCGCCACGGCCTCGCGCAGCGACTCGAGTATCGTGTCCTTCACATACGATACGTCGCGCCGACTCGTGACATCCGGTAGCAGAATCACAAATTCGTCACCGCCCAAACGCGCGACTGCATCGGATCGCCGCACACATCCCAGGAGGCGCGTCGAGACAGCCTTGAGCAGGGCATCGCCTTTGGCATGTCCCTTCGTGTCGTTGATCGCCTTGAATCCGTCCAGATCGACGAACAGCAGACCCGTCTTGCGGTTGTAGCGCGAACCGAAGGCGAGCGCACGATCGAGCTGATCAAGAAAGAGCTCACGGTTCGCGAGTCCGGTGAGTGGATCATGTGTCGCCCGATGTGCAGCGTCTACGCGAGCGGCCTCGAGGGTAGCCAGTCGCCGCTGCCGTTCAATCGCGAAGCCGAGCAGGCGCGCCAAAGCGTTGGCGGACAGGTCGCTCTTCACCAGACACTCGTGCGCGCCTGCGCGGAGTGCACGGATGGCGGTCGCATCGTCGAGCTCGCGCGTGTACACCACGACAGGAACCGTCGGTGCCGCGCCGCGAACGCCAGCCAACGTCGCGATACCACTCGAGTCGGACACGGCAAGCTCGACTACCACAGCATCGAAAGCGGTCTCCATGAGCTCGCGAATCGATTGCGCAAGCGAGTGCGCTCGCACGACACGCACGCGGTCACCGAGCCGCTGTCGGAGGCCGCACTCGGAACGGCCAGCCTCCTGCTCGTCGCCGTCGATCAGCAGGACGCGCAAGACACCGTCGGCGATTACCCTTGTCTGATGATTCATCGCTGATCCATCGCAGCGTTCGGGTCAGGGAACTCGGCGGTTGGGTGCCCGTTCAACTCAACACTACCGGCGTTTTCAACATCCGCCAGTAGGCGGACAATTTGTGACCTCCCCGGTGCCATCGCGATTCCGGTCTGTCTCGCTTCTTCTTCTACCACGTGTCCACCATGTCTACGACCGTCGCGCCGCTACAGGCGGGCACTGAAGCACCTGATTTTAGCTTGCGCACCACGTCAGGCGAGTTCGTCACCCTATCCAGCTTTCGTGGGCAGAAGAACGTGTTGCTCGCGTTCTTCCCGTTGGCGTTCACAGGCGTATGCACCAGCGAATTGTGTGCCTTCAGTGAAGATTTCGACGATTTTTCGTCTTTTGACGTGGAAGTGCTTCCCATATCAGTAGATGCGAGTCCTTCCCTCAAAGAGTTTCGCAGTAAGTACGACATGAAAGTGGAGCTGCTGTCCGACTCCAAGCGCGAGGCCTCGGCTGCCTTCGGCGTGTTGCACCCGCAGGCGTTCTTCTCGAATCGCGCCTACTTCCTCATCGACAAAACCGGAATGATCCGGTGGTCGTACGTCGAAGCGACCATAGACACCAAGCGCGACAACGCCGAGATACTCGCCGCCATCCGCGCGATCGCCCTCTAGGGAAACGTGTGGAGCATCGGCTCACCCAGCGATAGGGAGATCGACCCCACCAGTTTCACCGTGCAGTTCGGTCAGCTTGTCCAATCGCCCCCGTGCGCCTACCTTGCTCGGGTGATCCCACTCCCCGCTTTGTCCTGATGGACGCCGTGGCGTTGCCGACCCTTTCTGAGGTGCTCGGTCTGCTGGCGCGCGCGCCTGACGTCTCCCACGGCGTGACATCCGTCTTCGATCGCCTTGGCCCTTCCTTCGAAGCCACGCGTTTGGCGCTGGAGTTCGCCGACGGCGCGAAGCCGCCCATCGTGTGGCGGGACCCGGGGAGCGTTGGCGCCATGTTGCCAACCACCCCGGGACAGCTGCCGGTCGCGGCGGCCGCTGGCGTCTTGGCGACTTTCGTCGTGCACCGCGAGCAGCCATTCAGTCCGACCGACCACCAGCACCTGACCGCCGTCGCCGACGTGTTCGCGATCGCTCTGGCCCGCGATGCCCAACTCCAGGATCTCCAGCGGGAGCTCACCGCCAAGGTCCGGGAAATCGCCCACCAGCGCGCGTTCATGGAGTGTGTCGTCGATTCGCTTCCCGACGGGCTGCACGTGGTGGATCGCGACTACCGTATTCACGCGTGGAACCACAAACGTGAGACCGGGCTGCAAGGCGTGGCCCGTACCGATGCGATCGGTCGCACGATCTTCGAGGTCCTGCATCGCCAGCCCGCCGCGTTGCTGAAACGGGAGTTCGACGAGGTCTTCTCCTCCGGCCGACTCCAGCAGTTCCAGATGGAAAGCCATGCCTTTGGTGAGCCCCGTACGTTCAGGATTTCCAAGATTCCGATGCGGATGGGCGGCGGCCCCGTCACGCACGTCATCACCATCGGTGAAGACATCACGGACTGGAAGGCCGCGCTCGATCGTACGGCACAGTCGGAGAAGCTGGCGGCACTTGGGCAATTGGCGGCCGGGGTGATGCACGAGATCAACAATCCGCTGGCCACCATCGCCGCCTGCGCCGAGTCGATGGGACTGCTGCAGGAGCACGGTACGCCGGCCACGCCACCAACGGAGCTCTTGCGCATCATCGATCTCGAAGTGCAGCGCTGTAAGAAGATCGTGAACGGGCTGCTCGACTTTGCCCGGCCGAAGCCGGCGCACCGCGAACGCTTCGATCTCGACGAGGTCGTGCAGCAGTCGCTGTTCCTTCTGCAGCACCATCCGCGCTTCAAGCGCGTCAAGCTCGTGATGGAACTTGCGGGGGATGCACAGGCCTCGGTGCATGGCGACGCCGATCAGTTGGTGCAGGTCCTCATCGCGCTCGCCATGAATGCCTTGGATGCGACCGCCGAAGGCGGACGCGTCATCATTCGTACGTCGTCGACGTGCGGCGACGATGGTCGGCCGCTCGCATTGCTCGAGGTGGAGGACGAAGGGCCGGGCATCCCGCGCGCGCTGCAGGCGAAGGTGTTCGAACCCTTTTTTACGACCAAGCCGCCGGGGCAGGGCACCGGGCTCGGACTGGCGATCTGCTATGGCATCGTGAACGATCACGGCGGGCAACTGGAACTCGTCTCCCCTGAAGGCACCGGCGCGGTGTTCCGCGTGTCGCTGCCGGCCGGCACGCTGCGGTGAGCGCGGCACCGTTCCGCGCCATCGATCCGGCATCGCCGATCCGCGTGCTGATCGCGGAAGACGAGCCGAATCTCGGGATGATTCTCGAACAGTTCATGAGCGCGCGTGGATTCGCCGTGACGATCGTGCGCGATGGCCGCGCCGCGCTCGAGACCCTGCGCGCCGACAGCTTCGACGTGGCCCTGTTGGATGTCGTCATGCCGGAAATCGACGGGCTGGAGGTGCTGCGTCAAATTCGCGAGGAGCCGATGCCGCCCGAGATCATCGTCATCACCGGCAACGGGACGATCGAAACAGCGATCGCCGCGCTCAAACTCGGCGCGTACGATTTCCTGTCGAAGCCGTATCGCATGGCCGAAATCGAGGTGCTGGTGAAACGCGCCTGGGAGAAGCGCATGCTCGCGCGCGAGAATCTCCATCTCCAGTCACGTCTGCGTCGCGCGACGGCCGATCCACAGTTCCTTACCCAGTACGCGCCACTGCGCGCGGTCCTGACGTTGATCGATCGCGTTGCACCGAGCGCGTCGACCGTCCTGATCACCGGCGAGTCGGGTACGGGCAAGGACCTCGTTGCACGTGTGCTGCACGCGCGCGGTGAGCATCCCGACGGGCCGTTCGTGGATCTCAATTGCGCGGCGCTGGCCGAGTCGCTGCTGGAGACGGAACTGTTCGGTGTCGAGAAAGGCGCATTCCCGGGCGCCGACCAGCGGAAGGTCGGGCTCGTTGAGCTGGCCGCGGGCGGTACGTTGTATCTCGACAACGTCGGGGAACTCGATCTCAAGTTGCAAGCGAAGCTGCTTCGCGCCTTGGAGACGGGCAGCTTCTATCGCGTGGGCGGTACGCAGAAGGTGCAAGTCAACGTGCGCGTGATCGCCTCGACCGCCCGCGATCTCTCGCGGATGGTGCAGGCCGGGACGTTCCGCGATGACTTCCTCCACCGTATCAATACGATCCGCATCGCGCTGCCTGGCCTCCGCGAGCGCACGGTGGACGTGTCGCTGCTCGCGGCGCATTTCCTGTCGTACTTCGGTGAGCAGTTCGGGCGGCGCACCTTGCAGCTCAGCGCGGACGCCACGATGGTGCTGGAACGGTATCGCTGGCCCGGCAACGTGCGCGAACTGCGCAACGTGATGGAACGCGCCGCCCTGCTGGCCACTGATGGCATCGTGAGCGCACACGATCTGCCCTTGGGTGTCGACGTCGGTGGCGCGGCACGGCCCACACCGGTCGCGCCGATAGAGTCGGTCCGCGAGCCCGGAATGCCGTTCGTGGAGGCGATGTCGATGTCGATGTCGATGTCGATGTCGGGACGTACGCTTGAGGAGCTTGAACGGCGGCACATTGCGGGGGTACTGGATCAGACGAACTGGCATCAGGGGCGGGCCGCCGACATCCTCGGCATCTCGCCCAAGACGCTCTATCGAAAGATTCGCGAGTATGGCTTCACACGCCCGTCGGGCGGAGCACGCCTATGAAGATTCTCGTGATCGAAGACGATCCGACCGTCGGCGAATTCGTGCGGCGTGGGCTCGAGGAGCAGCGGTGGCAGGCGGATCTGGTGAATAGCGGGCTCGAAGGCGAGCGGATGGCGCTGTCGCAACCGTACGATCTGGTCATTCTCGACATGCGGCTGCCCGGGCGCAACGGACTCGATGTGCTGCGTACGCTGCGCGCACGCGGGTTCGAACGTCCGGTGCTCGTCCTCACCGCACAGGACGCGGTCGATGCAAAAGTCGAGACGCTCCGGGCAGGCGCCGACGATTATGTCACCAAGCCGTTTGCCTTCGAAGAGCTGTTGGCGCGCGTAGAGGCCTTGCTGCGTCGTCCGCGCGCGATGGCGTCGCCGCTGTTGAGCGTGGCCGATCTCGTACTCGATCAGGGCACTCGCGACGTCCGGCGTGGCGAGGAGTCGATCGAGCTGACACCCAAGGAGTTCGCGGTACTCGAATACCTCATGCGTCACGCGGGACGGGTCATGAGCCGCACGTTGATCACCGAGTATGCGTGGGGCTATCACTTCGATCCCGGCACCAACATCGTCGATGTGGTGATCAATCATTTGCGCAAGAAGATCGATGCCCGGTTCGAGAAGAAGCTGATTACCACCGTGCGTGGCGTCGGCTACATGATCCGCGGGTAGCGGAGCGCGCGTGGGATCCATCCGGGCACGTCTGACGGCCGCCTACACGGCCGCGTTCATCGGAACGCTCGTCATCTTCTCGATCGCGTTGCTCGCCGTGCGTCGTGAGATCCTGTTCCGCGAGCTCGAGACCCGTGT
>NZ_JBDNFF010000305.1:0-5331 GCF_041689975.1 Gemmatimonas sp. | reverse complement strand
GGAGCCGACTATCAGTGCCGGGCGGGACTGCACGCGCCCGAGTTCGCACACTTGTCATTGCGACCGTCGCTCCGGTTGCGTGCCTGTACACACTCTCGAGCACGTTCAGCCCGTTCCTCTATTTCCAGTTCTGATCACGACACCGGAGCGGACCGTTGCGACGCCGCCCGCGAGTTCTACAGCGCTAACGCCGCGCATACGTCACGCAGCGACTCGCTTGTCTGGTTCTTCGGCGGCCGGCGAGTCGCCACTGACTCACAATCAACGTCCAGGGTTCTCAGCCCTACCCTCACCCACTCACCGACTACGTGGATTCGGACGTTATTCCGGTTGGTTCCTGAGCAGCGAGCACCGTCTCGAGAGACCGCGCGTAACCCTCGGCCTCAGACCGCTGGTAGTCCATGGCTGCGGCAAACGCCATCGCCGCTTCAAGCGCCCGCTCCTTGTCAACGAGCTGATAGGACACCCAGTGGTCGAACACGTTCGCCGGCAAACTGAGAAGTTCCGCGATTTCAGTCAAGTCCTCGCGCACGTAGAACCGGTTCAATCCGTCGAAGAGCACCAGACGGTAGCCAGAATTAAGTACGAGCGGTTCCCAGTCCTGCGACGCATCAGCACTCGAGTTTGGCTGCGTTGCCTCGATAACCAATACCCATGGTTGATGCTTGGGTAGGTCGGCCCCGACCAGTACGTCTGTCTCCATCCCCTCGACGTCGATCTTGACCACATGAACATCACCCGGCGCATATTGCGCAAAGACCGAGGACAGAGTGACCATCGCGACTTCGAACGGCACGAAGTCTTCTCCGTCACGTGAGTACTTCTCAACGAGGTTCACGTCGGAGGTAGTTGCGCCTCTATTCTCCAGCGGTGCTTCGTACAGGGTCAGCGAACCCTTTTCTGCGCCGATCGCGAGCTGGAGCGTTTCGTCGTCGGGCCGGTCGATACCGTACATCTCGACCTCGCGTGACATGGGTTCGATGTTGACTCCGCGCCAACCCCGGAGGTACAGCGCGTACGTGACGTTCTCCATAATCGGGTGGCCTGCGCCCACATCGACGAACGTGCCGTGAGCTACAAGGTTTGTCATCCTGGCGAGAACGACATCCTCCTGGTTTTGTGCGTACGACACAACCTCATAGGACGAGGCTCCGGCGAGCGCCGGTGCCGGTCGGACCCCTGGTAATTCAGCACGGGCAAGACGCCGGTCGAATCGTTCCAGAAGCGCACTTAACGATCCCTGCTGACTAGCAATCTCGACAATTGCGTCTGTGAACGCTCGTCGGATCGCTTCGAGTTCGGCGTCGCGTTGGTGATTTCTGAGCTCGGTCTGACCCGATAATGCTCCTAGCTGATCCTGCAGGGCATCAAGGCGTGCACCAAGCGATTCCACACCTAGGTCAGCAATTGCCTCGCGAGCCTCGTGCCGGGCGTCTGCGTCGTGCCGGGCGTCTGCCTCGCGTGCCTCGTGTCGAATGTCCTCGAGCGCTGGCCAAAGCCTTGATTCGGCCTCCGCGACAGCATTCCCCGCTCGAAGCTCGATCGGTCTCCCCATTCGATTGATCATTCGCCGGGCGAGGCTAGGCATGCTGTGATCTCCATATTGTTTCGAGGCGAGCACGCATTCGGGCTCCGGTCGCTGCCGGCGAGAACCGCACAGCAAGATCGGCCTTGGCTGCTGCGCCGAGCGCTGCGGCGTGCTCAGGGTTGTTCACGATGCGGCGCATTGCCGAGGCAGCAGCGGTGGTCGAGGGTTCTGCCCACTTCGCCGCCGGCGGATAAGGAGCTGCGTTTGGCCCAATCTCGACTGCGCGCCAAGGCACCAGTAGAGCGGTATCTGATGTCATGAAATCCATGTTGCCCGAGTAGGCGGTAGCTATGACGGGCTTGCCCAAGCACATCGCCTCAGACATCGTGAGTCCAAGACCCTCTGCACGATGCAGCGAAACGTAGCAATCGATCACGCTCATCAGCGAGCCAGTCTCGATCGAATCGAAATACGCGTCGACCAGGAAGATGTCTGGCCGATCACGCGCCACCCAGCGGAGATGTTCAAGGTCACGAAGCCGGTCGGCACCATTGATCGACTTGATCAGCAGCTGCGGACCCTCGTCTGGTTGGAATGCGGCCTTGAAGGCGTCAATTACAGCAAAAGGATTCTTACGCTCGATGACACTGAGAAAGTCGAAGGAAAACATGAATGTGAATCGCTCATCCAGGCCGAAGTCTGCTTTCTTCGCATCGTTGCGAACCGTTGGCGCGACGAGCGGCAGCGGCATGTGGACAATGGGCAGAGTGACCGGCGCAAACCGCCCGATTGCAGATTCGATGTGTTTCGTCGGCGCCCACACCTCGTCTACCAGTCCGTATGCGTCGTGATAAGTGACGGGGAAGTCCTCGACTTCCCAGAACCATTGTCCAATCACGTGGCGACCCTCGAAGAATGCATCGCCGAAGTCGTGTCGCACATCGGCGCATTGGTCCGCGTTGACTGCCAAGAGCACCGTCGCATGTTCGGCGATGCCTAGAGATCGGAAGGGATGATTCTGACGACTGGTGGTGCGCCGACACGTAATCGTCGAGACCGTGACATCAGCTTCAGTTAGTGCGGAACCAGCCAGCCGACCTGCCTCGCCGACCCCGAGCTCAGCATTCAGATACCCGACAAGGTCGACGCCCGAAGGAGCGCGGCCCCGATCCTCCGCCCCTACTGCCTCGGGAGTTGGCCGGTAGCCAAGAAGGCTGATTTCCGGACATTCTCCGACACCACTTCTTGCCACCCATTCGTCGAACCGTTTGTTTCGTCCCCTCTCGACCTCCGGAAACGCTTTTCGAATGTCGCCGCGCTCGTCGAAGATAGCCGAAAGATACCGAGGGATCCTTCGTGGTTGGTCCGGTCGTAGCTCCATCAGCCAGTCACGGAACTCGCAGACTTCTGCGGGCACGAACGGCGACGGCGGACGGGGGCCCTCGCCTCGATCGTAGAGCAGAAGTTCGTCACGAAACATCTGCCGAACAGGTGGCGATAGCGAATATCCGGGGAAAGCCTCCGACCATCCGTACGAAGTCGCCTCCCCCGCAGGCGTCGACGTACGCACGTCCTCAGCGTAATCCTGGCAGAGTCGCATCAACTCCGGACGGGCACTCATCAACGTGCGCGGGCTGGCGTGGTACTTGGTCAACCAGTACGGGAAATCAGGATCGAATCCAGAGAAGTGAAAGAAACGGAGTGGCTCGTCGCCGACGAACAAGGTGTTTCCTTCGCAATGAAGTGAACGCTGGTCCAGATTCCAATACGCGACGTTGTACGCCGGGCTGGGCTCGATATGCGGCGAAAAGATTGGTACGGCGAGGTCGATCCATCGTTGATCAGTGAACAATTGATTCTGCGGATCGATCAGGGCATCGCGCCGTAGCCGCGCCGCCCACCAATCAAGGAAGGGTATCGCAGAAGGGGTCACCCCGATGTATCCAAGATTGTAGACGCCAGCCTGCATGATTTCGCGTTCCGTCGGCCCACTGCCGTCGCGCCGAATAGGTTCTAGGCAATGCGGCGTAAGGGACCAACCGGCAGATCGCGTGGCCTCGATCAGCGGGTCGAGGGGAGCGTAAACCCTGATGTCGGGGTCGAGGTAGAGCACACACGAGGCCTCACGAACGAGATGTCGAAGCGCGAATGGCTTCACTGCTGTGGCGAATTCAGTCACGCCATACGAGGTCGCCATGTACTCAAAACCCTCGGCACCGAAGTCAATATCCGTGATCGGAAGGACCTCGAAACACTCGCCATCGATAGAGCGCGCCTCGAGCGGTCGGTCGACGATGACGACGACGAAACGACCATTCGGATGGTGGTCGAGAAAGCTCCGGGCGACTACTCGCGCCAACGGGAGATAGTTGTGCGCCACGATCGTGCAGGCCACGAGACCTTCATCTGGTTGTGCATGCACGAACTCTCCATCCTGGTGCTGAACACAACCCGACCCCATCGGTCCCGAGCATATCCAGGACCTGCTGAGTTCAACGGGATACGAGTCCCAAAGCGACAGGCCGACAGGCCGGCAGGCCGGCAGGCATGGCCGCCTACCCGTGAGCGGGGTCCAACCGCTCCCCGCCTCGCCCCACTACGATCTGACACAAAGAAAGCACCAACAAACCTGCTCTCGGCGGGCTCGTCAATTTTGATCACTGCCCTCTTGTAGCCATTCATCTAGGCTCACCGGCAATGTCAGCCCCGCCCGACACGTCCGGTCACAGCTACGAGTCGCCAGCCGAGCAGGCAGTGCTGACACGGGAGGTCGTCGTAAAACCAACCCGGCTACGCCAGCGCCTCTGGTCGCCTGGGACCGATACGCGATGGGCAATCGCCGTGTTCTTCCTCGTGTTGGGCGTCTATCTATTGACGATGGGCGGCCACACGTACTCTGTCGACGGGGAGACGTATTACGCTGGGACCCGGGCCCTACTCAACGGTACGACGGTGATCACGCCCACTGCTGATATTGATGCTGTCGTCATCCTCGTAGAGCACAAGAACGGTGGGCTCACTACCGCCGCACCTGTTGGCGCTCTGGTGTTGTTCGCCCCTTTCTACGTCGTCGGTCGAGTGCTCTCCCTGCCGTTCTCAGGCACCGCTCAGGAGGAGCTGCTGCGTCTCCTATTCTTCAGCGCGAACAGCGTGTTTACAGCCCTCACTGCAGCACTGCTCGTGCCACTCTGCCGCCGACTCGGGGCTCGAGTGGCGATGAGCGTGCTGCTTGCGTTCATCTTCGCCTTGGGCACCTGGGCGTGGGCGCACGCGAAGACTGACTTCACGGAGCCTGGTACCGCAATGATGCTGACAACGACGATGCTTGCCGCGGTCCGCTGGTGGCGGCGGCCTTCGCTGAGCGCCGCAGCGCTGGTCGGTTTCCTCATCGGTTGTGCCGCCCTTACCCGGTCAAGTGTCCTCCTCTTCATCCCGATCTTTCTGCTGGCTGGCCTCGCAGCACGACCCATGACTTCGTTGCCGGTGCGCACAAAGGAATTCCTAGCGTTTTGCGCTGGCGGCTTGTTGCCTGGGATCGCGTTTGTTCTTAACGCCTATCTTCGCTTCGGCAGCCCTCTCGACAACGGCTATCCGCCGTTGAACTACGCCACACCCTTCTACGAAGGCGTATTTGGTCAATTCCTCAGCCCGGGCAAAGGCATTTTCTGGTACGCCCCGATCACGATCGTCGCACTTTTCGCCGTTCGCCAGGCCTATCTCGCCCAAAGGCGGTACATGCTCACCCTCGGGCTCCTTCTTGCGGTGCATCTGGCGGTGTACGGGCGCTTCGAAATCTGGTCGGG
>NZ_JBDNFF010000304.1:0-5827 GCF_041689975.1 Gemmatimonas sp. | reverse complement strand
GCCGTTCCATCGTCCACGATTGAGGATCAAGTGCCCGAAGCGTACCATGTCGCGCGCAGAACAACTCAACACGAGCCCCAGCTCTCCGGTATCGATATTCGGAACCCATCGCGCTGTTCGCATACCGATCGGCGTGAACAGTTGCGCCGCACTGTAATTCACCACACTCTGCCCACTCGCGGCGGCGATCACGCCGAACAGCTGATAGTATGCCGGGTTGTTGTAGTAGAATCGCGTGTTGGGTTCGACCACGACCTTGAGTGAGTCGTCGAGTCCACTGCTCATGGACAACAGATGCTTCACGGTGATACGCGATTCGGTGAGCGGCGCTCGTGACCATCCGACACCGAGCCAGCGCGTGGCTGGATCGTCGAACGTGAGCCGCCCCTGTTCGCGTAACCGTCCAACCAGTAACGACACAACGGACTTGCCGGCACTGGCGATGATAGAGTCCTTGGACGGCGTCCAGCCCTTCCAATATCGCTCGGCCACGATGCGGCCGCGCCACGCAATGACGACGGCGGTGGACTTCTGCGTACCCGCCCAGTCTAGCGCGTTGCGCAGTGCGAGGGTATCCCAGCCGAGAGCGGCGGGTGAGATCGTGGCCCACTCGTCGGTGGAGGTCGACGGGAACGCCATGGGCAGTGATTTGGGATCGACCGGAATCGGCGCGGTTGGCGCTACCGTGTCCTTTCCTGCACACGCAGCGACCAACGAGCAAGCCGTCACGACCAGCGCGGCCAGACAAGCGTGGCTGATCGGGTTCCCTGTCACCTTTCGTCGCATCGTACTACTCCATTCGCAGTATGGTGTCGCTGCTCGGAGGTGAGACGCTCGCGCGTTGCCGGAGTTAAGGCAACGGCTGAGCGATTGCGAATAGCTGGAACACGGAAATCACGGATCTCACGGAAGGAGCCAGGGATACGCGAACGGGATCCGGCCAGGCGCGCGTGACAACCATCGACGCTTTTGCTTATCCGTGTTGGTTCCGTTGATCGGTGTGATCCGTGTTCCGGCTGTTGCCAAGCTCGCCGACCGAAGCCGAGTGCTGCGGATTGGGACTTGACCCGATGTCGTGGACGCTCAACTGGCCCTGATTGGGGGGCGGAGGCGGCTTATGAAACTGATCAAGAAGGGAGCACGGCGTGAACGCCGTGGATTGAAATTCAGGTAACCGCGGAAATTGTACAGCGATGGGTTGTCGGCGCCAATGAAGGCGTTGATGCTCCACTGCGCGAACGGCGAAGGTTTGAAAGCCATCAAGGCCGTACCGGTTCCGGCGGAGTACGTATCCGCACCGTTGTCGCTGACTGTGTTCTAGCCGTTTACGTTCGAGATACCGGGCAACCATGGCGGCCCATTTGACGCACCGGTGGGTCCCCGTAAGACGAACTGCCCCACCCGTGTTGGATTTTTACGAAGGTGCACGCGGGATTCGAGTCGGTCATGAACCAGATCGGCAATGCGCGTCAAGTGGCCACGGGCATAGTGGCGGTCGGACGCGCGCAGGAGAACGGGTTCACGTATGGCGATCGTGGATGAAGCACGATCCTATGATTTGCCGCCTGCCGTCAGATCTGTTCCGCGCAATTTGAAGTGCGGCGCGGCGGCCAACAGATGTCGATCATTCGAATAAATATGCGCAAGGCCAAACTCCACGGCGCTGGCGCAGTGAATCGCATCGGCTGCACGCACATAGACGTTCGACGGGAGCGCGCCATACGTCGCCGAGACGCGCTCCAGCACCGTCGAGCTGACGGGCAAGAGGGTCCAGACTCCATCGTCATAATCGGCGTCGAACTGCGCAAGTATGGCGTTTGCATCACGGCGTGTGAACGCATCTTCACGACGCTTTCGATGGATCGCGGCGGCAAACTCAGCCCGCACTAACTCCGACGTGACGAGCTCCATGGTGGCGGCCGCAAACGCGCGAACGTCCGCACTGCCGTGCTCGAGTGCGTAACACTTGACGACGAACGCGGTATCGAAATACGCACGCATACTGCGCGACACATCCGGCATGGTGGTTAGTCCCGCTCGCGATCCGCGCTGATGCCTTCACTCGAATCGCTGGTCAGACCGCGCTGTTCAATTTTTGCGAACGCGGGCAGAATGCGACGATCACGAAAGGAACGGCGCGGCTCGGACTCCACGAACGGAGTGATCGTGGCGATGGGACGACCGTGATCGGTGACCACGAACGCGTACACACCGGCGGCGGCTTCACGCACCACGGCACCGGTGCGCGCATGCAAGTCGCGGATGGAAATATTCTTGACCGGAGTCATGTGACACAATGTGACACACAATGAGGGCGTGGTCAACCCGCTCTCGCCTGGGCCCGTCTCGACCGCGAGAGGAGATACTCGCAAGGGAACTGGCTCGCTCGAACCATGCAGCAGCGGTCCGGCGTTATCGACCTGAAATCATGCACATTAGTCGTCAGAAGTATCCCAACGTTTTTTCGTGGAGAACCAGTGGAAGGTACTCGAAATCAGCGTCTGAATAACCAGGTGGTGGCGTACGTCGTTGATGGGGCGGGACTAGCGCGAACTGGGCCACACTCAGGATCTGTAGCATTCCGCGCACGCGATGCCGGTCAAGCGGTAGAACTTGCTCAGCGATTCATAGGTGCGTCTGCTTCGCGGGCCTTCGCGATCTTCGCGTACTTCGCGCGAACGGCGGTGCCGGCGTCTGCCGCGAAGCGATCGGAGAGCCAGCTGGTTCGCGCGAAGCTCGCGGAGCACGCGAAGCGACGCGAAGAACAGTACAATGATGGAAATGGGCATCGTGCCGACGGACGGGGCGCGGCGAACCACCACGCCTGTTGTCGCGGTGCTTCGGTGCATGACGGTCCGGCGCGCCTCCGCGCAAAAGACCGACATGCCGCGCCTCATCGTTCACGTCGAGGCTAGACAAAACGATTCCGTTCCCCAAGCAAATCAACCACTTACACCGTTCTAATCCCCAAACGTCGGGACGCTACGGATTAGTCGTCAGAAAAGAAGTTGGCGCACTGTCACACGGGACGTCCAACGGTGCAATGGCGGGGGATAATGGAGCCATAACGAGCATTGGTGCGGTGCGCGAGGAACAGGACGTTGCTGTCCTGCATATGAGGAAAATAGCCGCGCCGATCGGAGCACTGGCCGCAGGGGATGAGGCGGCCTCAGTCAATGGTGCGTACAATGTGCGGGCCCCTGCGAAACATCCTTCACGGCCATCGCGCTAGGGAGCGATCGTCAACAGCCAGAATACGGAGACCTCGGATTACACGGAAACGGCCACCGATATGCGGAGTGACTACCGACAGCCCAGCACGATCGTCATCAAGGGTTTTGCGTATCCGTGGTGTTTCCGTTGATCGGAGTCATCCGTGTTCCGGCTGTTGGGTAGGCAGTGGGGAGTAGGGAGTAGGGAGTAACGCCGCGCTCAGCCGACGTTGACGGTCAGTGTGTTTCCGCTGCGTGTGATCGGCAGCTGCGCGAGGCCAGTGGTCGCAGGTCCCCGCGACAATACCCCGGTAGCCGACACGAACTCGCTGCCGTGATTGTTGCAGCGAATACTGTTGCCGATGGACTGCCACGAGAACACGGTGCCCGCGTGCGGGCAGGCAGCGTTGTACGCCACATAGCTGTCGTTGCCCGAACGCACGACGAGCGCGGGCTTGGCACCGCCGGCCAGAATCAGGAGGCCGCGCGTACTGAGATCGGTGGCGGCCGCGATGTCGATCGACCAGACGTTGCCGGACCGCGTCGCTCCAACGGTGGTGCCCGCTGTCGGACCCGGTGCTGTGGCGGAGCTCTCCCCATCGCCGCATGCCCCCAGCAAGGCGCCCATGACGCTGAGCGCGGAGGCGGAGACGAAGTGTCGTCGCGACAGTGTGCAGGTGGTGCATCCTGCAACGATCGCGTCGCCGGATGCGGGAAGATCGTTCGAATGCTGTGAGGGCATGAGTCGTCGGTCGGCGAGGGGGCAAGGCGCAGCGCGGGAAGACTGGGTTACGCCTAGTCTACGCCGATGCGAGAACCACAGTTCCACGGCGGAGATGAGATCCACGTGACTCGTGACCGATCGGTGACGTTCATGCAATGGAAAATCTTGTCCTCGTGAACCGACGAACGAGCGACTCGAACAGTCCCGGCTCGGTGCGGCGCCAGAACGACCAGCACACGGCCGCGCTGAATATCGCGAGGCCGATGGCGATGGCCTCCGCCGGCGTGCGACTGTTTCGCCATGCCAATGAATAGAGCGTGACCGGCAGCGCCACGTGTAGAACATACCACGTGATGGCACGTCGTCCGGTGGCCACGAGCGGCTCCACCACCCAGCGCGGCGCGTGCGGTACGAGCATGAACGCGCTGCCGAGTACCAGTGAAGTGGTGCCGACGGCCGACAGCAAGAACAGCGGCAACGGTGCCAATGACGTGGTGCCCACCAGTCCTTCGCGCGTAAGGGCGTCGACCTGAGGCGCGAGCTGTCCGAGCAGCCGATCGAGCGCAACCGAAAGCCCGAGAGACGACAGCGTGGTGAGCACGCCGACACGCAACAGCCAGCGATGCACCTGCGTGTCACGCAGGTGCTGTTCGGCGAGCACCGTGCCCATTACAAAGAACGCGAGCCACGGCACCACGGGGCGGAAGCCGTCGAATAGCAGGTTCCGCACGAATCCGTCTACCGTCCACACACCGACGTACGTGAGCGTGTCGAGCTGCCAATGCTTCGCCCAATCGAACACCAACATGAGCAGCCGGAAGGCCACGCCCAGTGCGACGCTCACCCAGACGCGGGTGCGCACCGACCAGCGCAAAATCAGTGGGGCGAGCAGCAGCGCCACGCCGTATACGCGAAGAATGTCGCCGGGCCATACGACGAGGTTGATGACACCCATCGTCCACAATACGAGCGCCCGTTTACGCAGCGTCGCCGTGCTCGCGCCATCGGATCTCGACGCTAGGCGCGCCATGCCGAACCCGGCGAGGGTGACGAACGTCGCCGCGGCGCGGCCGTCGCACCACCACAGGATGAATCCGGGCAGGCCGTAGTTCGGTACAGAGGTCGCCAGTGCCAACACGGCATGAATGACGAACATGCCGAGGATGGCCACGGCGCGCGCGAGGTCGATGGCGTCGTCACGCGGGAGGGATGGTGCGGCTGTTACTGAACTCATGCCTCGGCCCTATCGCGTACCGCGGACTGCGAGCGACGGCGGGCCGAGCCCGCGCAGTAGCGTGGAATGGACCAACGCCGGTGCGTCGAGTCGCGCCAACTCACCGGCGGCTACGGCGGTCCACGCCGCGTATACGAGGGCCTCGATCGCGCGAAAGCGCCACGCGCGCGGCACATCGGCGCGCAGGAGACCATCGGCGACCGCGATGTCGAGCACGCGATGCAGCCGTGCATCGACCTCGGCCTCCGCCGCGTTAACTGCCGGGTCGCCCATGAGGTCGCCGCACACCAGCAGGAAGTGCAGCCGGTCGCCGAAGGGCACGAGCACGTCGACCATAGCCTGGAGGGCCGGCGCGGCGTCGAGGCGAAAACACCCCGCGTGCTCGAGCGCGTCGGCGAGTGCAGCAATGCCGTCCAGCGCGGCAGCCTGCAGGAGTTCGGTGCGCGAGGTGAAGTAGCGGTGCAGGGTAGCCTTGCCCACACCTGCCGCCTTGGCGACACTGTCCAGCGACGCCGACGGATCGGCACCCCATACGGTCGCTGCGGCGCGGAGCAAGCGGTTCCGGGCAGAGGTCGAGCTGGGTGTGCTGTCTACCATATGAGACAATATTGTCTCATCTCGCGGAAGAGCCAAGGACTCGGGTGAGGTCCCGGTGAT
>NZ_JBDNFF010000303.1:0-7000 GCF_041689975.1 Gemmatimonas sp. | reverse complement strand
TGGCATCAGGTGGTGGCGGCCAACGGCACCTACAAGGTGTCGCGCGAGCGATTCCGTGCGGAGCTGACTGAATTGCACGCGCGCGGTTACGTGCCGGTGAACCTGTCGGAGATGCTGGACAAAACAATGGATATCCCGGCGGGCAAGACGCCGGTGCTGTTCACTTTCGATGATGCGTCACCGAGTCAGTTCCGGTACATCGAACGCAACGGCGCACTGGTGGTGGATCCCACGAGTGCAGTCGGTATCCTGCTCGACTTCATCAAGGCGCACCCTGATTGGAAGGCCAAGGGGCTGTTCTGCATGCTGCCGGCCGCTGAAGCGGGCCACGCGTTCTTCGGCGACAAGGGTATCGACGGTCAGAAGACGGAGTGGCGCTTCAAGAAGGTGCAGTTCCTGGCGCAGCAGGGCTTCGAGCTGTGCAACCACACGTTGTGGCATGCGAAGCTCAGCAAGTACTCCGACGCCGTGGTGCAGGAACAGCTGGCGCGCGGCGCGATGGCGATCGACTCGGCGGTGCCAGGATACAAGGTGCGTGGATTTGCCCTGCCCTATGGGCTATGGCCTAGGAACAGAGCGCTGGCGTTCAACGGATCGTGGTACGACAAGAAGAGCAAGCGTGACGTGCGCTATCGCCACGAGGCCGTGTTTGAAGTGGCGGGCGGTCCGGCGCGCAGCCCGTTCGATCCGGAGTTCAACCCGAAGTCATTGCCACGGGTGCCGCTGCAGGGCGGCACCAAATTGTCCGCCACGCTCGATCAGATGGACAAGCCCGGCAAGTGGGCGCGCTACGTCTCCGATGGCAATCCGAAGACCGTCGCGCGTTAGCTGCGCATTTTCTCGGCTTCATCCCAGCGATCGACAGCACGCCGCAGATGCGGGATCACGATGCTGCCGCCCACGATGAGGCCGATGCTCATCGTTTCGAACACTTCGTCGCGGCTCACGCCTTCTTCGGCGCAGCGGACGATGTGATAGGTAATGCAGTCATCACAGCGCAGGACGAGCGAGGCCACGAGCCCGAGCAGTTCTTTCGTCTTGAGGCTCAAGGCGCCGGCCTCGTAGGCGCGGCCGTCGAGATTGAAGAAGCGGTTGATGACAAGATTGTTTTCGCCGAGGATGCGCGTGTTCATGCGCTCGCGGAACAGGCGGAACTCGGCGAGCGCATCGCTTTCCACGTGGTCGTGCGGCGGCGTGCCAGGTGTCGGCGTGCGGGGGGTGGGCGCGTCGGTCACAGCGAGTAGTTGCGAAGGGTGGCGAGCGCGGTCTCGAGCGCCGCCCGTTGCTGCTCGGTGGGCGAGTTGGCCCACAGCTCTTCGTACGCGGAAATGGCGAGTGCCAACGCTTCCTTGTCATGCTCGGCGGCAGCCAGCGAACTCGCGTTGTCGGCGAGCGCGGCCTTGGCCAGCTGATCTTCGGGGAAGCGCTGCGTGACCTGCAACCAACGGATCGTGCGATCGCGTTGATTCGATTCGGTCAGCGCCCACATGTGCCAAGCGCCGCGATTTTGCGGATCGGAGGCCAGCGCGCGGCTGGCCAGGTCGCCCACGACTTCGGGGCCGCGACCGGACAGCCAGAAGGCATTGGCGAGAATGACGAGTGCACGCGCGTTGGTCGGCTGCTCATCAACGACACGCTCGTAGAGCGGGCCGACGACTTCGGGCATATGGAGCCACGGCTCGGCGGCGGCCACGAGGGCGTCGGGGGTGACGGTGGCGCGGAGCGTGTGCAGGCGGTCCATCAGGGCGCCGACGTTTCCGGAAGCTTCGTAGGCGCCCACCGCATCAGCGAGGGCAGCCGGGAGGTCGAGAGGAGGTGCGATCATATGTCGAAAACTAGACAGGTCGGGCGATCTGGTCAGGTCACGGTCACGATTCGTGGGTTGCGCGATCGGGGCGGGATCGTAATACTCCTACTGTCACGCAATGCTTTTCAAAGTACGCGTGACGAGCCCACCGACACCGGCTGGCTGTGCCAAGGTCTCAGACCACGTGGTACAGCACATGCAGACCGGATGAATCGGTCGGCCGGGGATCCGTCGCGATTTTGCGACCTTCCCCTTGTGACTGGAGGCGCGAATTTCTCGCGCACCCCCCGCGGTACCGGAAGGCACGTACGAAGGTTCGTACGACTCTACCCGTCCAAAGCGACCCGTAATATCCGCGCTCTCTGCGCATTTCGAGCCCAACCCGGGCATCGAAGTTTCGGCCTGTTGCATCGCATGTCTTCATGCCTGCGGCGGGGTCGCGCTCCCTTCCAGATCGGAACGGAGCCCACTGTACCACTCGCAGTTTTCGAATGACCGAACGCAAACGCCCGATTCGCCGCAGCCGCACCAGTGCCGCGCCGTCCCCCGATGCCGGTGGCGACGACAATCCGTATCTCGATGCCCCGTCGGCGCCCGCGCCGAGGGATGCCGCTCCATCGCCGGCAGCGGCAGCTGACGCACCCGACGAGGCTCCTCGACCACGTCGCGGCCGTCCCCCTCGTCGTCCAGCGGTCGACACCGCCGCTGAGGCTCCGTTAAACGCCGACCGCGAGGCTCCGTTCAGTTCCGATCGTGAGGCGCCGCCAGTCCCGCCCGTCCCGCGCGCGGAATCGCCGCCGGAGCCGCGATTCACGCCTCCCTTCTTTGATCCCGCGGCTGAGCGTCCTCGTCTGGACGGCGCCGATCGCTACGACCGTGCCTTCGACCGTCCGGCTAACCCGCCCGCCAGCAGCGCGGAGCGTGCCGAGCCTCGCTCGGAGCGCCCGTTCGGCGATCGCCCGGAACGTCCCGACCGCTCGGGCCGCCCCGATCGCGGTGGCCGTCAGCGCGACCGCGGCCGCAGTCGCCACGAGCGCGGCGATCGTGGCGCGCGCGGCGAGCGTCCTGACGCGACCGGCGGTGCGCCGACGGGCGGACCGAGTGCTTTGTCAGACAGACCAGAACGAGGACCGGATCGGAACGCCGATCGAGGACCGGATCGCGGCGATCGGCCTGGACCGGATCGCGGCGGTGATCGCGGCGATCGGAATGGACCGGATCGCGGTGGTGACGCGGCGTTGCGACGCAATGGACGCCGCGGTCGCAGCCGCTTCCGTCGCGATGGGGCCGGTGGCGACGTTCGTTCGCCGCAGGGTGGCGAGGGTGGTGTGGAGGGTGCACCGTCGATGCCGTCGACTCCTACGGTCGCTGAAGGCACAATATCCGGCTGGTTCGACCCGTCGCGTGATGGCGGCTTCCTGCGTCGCGCGATTAACAGCTACCTGCCCGATCCGACCGACCCGTTCGTATCGCCGGCACTCGTGCGCCTACATCAGCTTCGTCGCGGCGACAAGCTCGACGTCACGTTCGGGCGCGACCCGCGCGGTCGTCAAGTCATCATCGAAGTGCAGCAGCTCAACGACGGCTCGCCCGTCGTGCTCGAAAAGCGCCCCGACTTCAATACGCTCACGGCCAGCTATCCCGATCGGAAGCTGACGCTGGAAACGGGACGTCCGGCCAAGACGGGCCCGGAACTCACGCGTCGCGCGATCGACATCATTGCGCCCATCGGCTACGGGCAGCGTGCGCTCATCGTCGCGCCGGCCCGCGCCGGAAAAACGACGCTCCTGCAGGCGATCGTGGAGGGTGTGGCCATCAACCATCCCGAAGCGGGTCTGCTCGTACTTCTGGTCGACGAACGTCCGGAAGAAGTGAGTGAAATGATCACGTGGGGCTACGGCGAGGTCGTGGCATCCAGCTTCGACATGCCGCCCAAGCGGCACGTGGAAGTGGCCGAGATGACCCTCGAACGGGCCCGTCGCATGGTGGAACAGGGCAAGGACGTCGTGATCGTGCTCGACTCGATCACGCGTCTTGCGCGCGCCTACAATACCGTGGAGCGCGGCACCGGCCGCACGATGTCCGGTGGACTCGACAGCAACGCGATGCAGAAGCCCAAGGCGTTCTTCGGATCGGCACGCATGATTGCGCCGCAGCACGGCGGTGGCTCGCTCACGATCATCTCCACGGCACTCGTCGAGACCGGCTCGCGCATGGACGACGTGATCTTCGAGGAGTTCAAGGGCACCGGGAACTGCGAGATCAAGCTCGATCGCTCGCTGGCCGACCGTCGCATATTCCCGGCGTTCGACATCGGCACCAGCGGTACGCGCCGCGAAGAGAAGCTCTTTCGCCCCGATCAGCTCGAGAAGGTGCATCTGCTGCGTCGCGGCCTGCATCAGCTCCCGCCGCAAGCGGGTATGGAATGGCTCATCAAGCGCATCGCCGCCACGTCGAACAACGATTCGCTGCTCGACGGACTCTGAGTTCTGGCAGCGGCGCACAGCAAAGCGGGGCGACGGGATCATCCGTCGCCCCGCTTTGCTGTGCGCGCGATGTGATGATTGTGCCGGGAGTGTGGCGGGAGTGCGACGGCATTCGGTAACGGGTTAAGTGCTGTCGCTGACGCTCCGATACCCGTATCTGACAGCGCTCGGGCGACGAAGCCCTCGCCGAATTCCTTTGCAGCCCTCCGCACTCCCCAAATGTTCCGAACCCTGTCCTTGCGGGCCAAGATCCTGGCCCTTCCGCTTGTAGCGGCCGTTGGCTTTCTCACGACGCTCGCCACGACGTTCGTGCTTGGCGGCCGTTCGCAAGCACAACTCGAGCGCATCGAGCTTCAGGAATCTCCGGCCTTCGAGACCAGCCAGAAGCTGCAGTCTCAGCTCGACGTATACCAGCGCGCGTTGCGCGACGCTGTTGGCGCCAGCGACACGGGCGCCGTGGCTGCTGCCGACTCCATCGGCAAGACGTTCCGCGCGCTCTCCGACTCGCTGGCCCGTAACCCGAGCGTCGACTCGACGCAGGTCCGTGCGCTCAGCGCCGAGTTCACGAGCTACGCCGCTCAGGCCCGCACCACGAGCATGGGGATGATTTCTGGCTCGATGGAAGACATGATGGGCGGCATGCAGGGCGTGAAGACCAAGTACGCTGCGCTCTCGAAGGCTCTGCAACAGCACACCACCGAGCGGGAAGCGGCGATCGCCGCCGCCTTCGGCACGGCGCGTACGTTGCAGACGACGACGCGGCTGGTCACGGCGGTCGTGCTGATCATCTCGCTCATCACACTCGGCGTGCTCGCGATCGGCACGTTGCGCAGCATCATCGGCGCGATGCAGACGCTGTCGACGGCGGCCTCCGAACTCGCGCGCGGCAAGGTGGCGCAGGAGATCAACATCACGTCGAACGACGAAATCGGCGCGCTGGCCGGCGCCTTCCGCGAGATGTTGGCTTACATCGGCGGTGTCGCTCAGGCGGCGGATCGTCTCGCCGCCGGCGATCTGACGTCGAAGGTGGAGGTCCGTTCGGAGCATGACGTTCTGTCGAAGAGCATCAACGGCGCCGCCGATACGCTGCGGGGCATCGTCGGCGAGATCAATGGCGTGATCGACGCGGCCAAGCACGGCGATCTTGCCAAGCGTGGCAACCCGGAGCAGTTCCGCGGCGCGTATCAGCAGCTGATCTCGGGTACGAACGAGATGTTGGACTCGGTGGTCGAACCGATCAGCGAAGCGAAGGACGTGCTGGCGCGTGTCGCCGCCCGTGACCTCTCGGCCCGCGTGACCGGCCATTACGTCGGCGAACATGCGGCGATCAAGGACTCGCTGAACACGGCGCTCGAGAACATCGCTGAAGTGTTCGCCTCGCTCACCATGGCGATCAGCCAGGTGAATTCGGCGGCACGTGAGATCGGTGAAGGCAGCCAGGAGCTGGCCAGCGGCGCGGCCGATCAGGCGGGCGCCATCGATCAGGTTTCGAATCGTATCAAGGTGGTGGACGACCGCACGAAGGCCAACGTGGCCGACGCCAACGAAGCGCGGGCGGCGATGGAGCGTGCGAACGTGGACACCGAGCAGGGCGTGGAACGCATGACGGCGCTTGCTGAAGCCGTGGCGGAGATCAAGCGCTCGGCCGACTCCACGGCGAAGATCGTGAAGACGATCGATGAGATCGCGTTCCAGACGAATCTGTTGGCGCTGAACGCAGCCGTTGAAGCGGCCCGTGCAGGAGACGCCGGCAAGGGCTTCGCGGTCGTAGCCGACGAAGTGCGCAGTCTGGCCATCCGCGCCTCGGAAGCATCGCGTAATACGGCAACGCTGATCGAAGAGTCGGTGCAGAAGGCGGAGACCGGCGTGAAGCTGAACGAGAGCGTGACGCGTCGTCTGCATGAAATCCGAACCGGTGTGCAACGCGCGTCGGCGATCATGAACAACATCGCCGAGGGCGCCGCTGAGCAGCAGAAGGAGCTCACCGAAGTCACGTCGTCGATGGATCAGATTGCCGGGCTCACGCAGCGCACGGCTGCGAATGCCGAGGAATCGGCGAGTGCCGCCGCCGAGCTGTCGGCCCAAGCGGCCGAAATGCAGGAGCTGGCGTCACAGTTCGACGTGGGTGATCGCAATCATCACAGCGAAGCTGGTCACTCGGTCACTTCGACATCCCGCCGTCAGGCCGCGCTGAACGGTTCACCGGCCTTCTCGTCGCCTCGTCCGGCCGCCCCGCGGCCGCAGGCCTCGAAGTCGTCGGCCAAGCCTGCCGCCAAGGTCGCAGCACCGCGGTCCAAGACACCGGCGCGTCCGGCGGCGAAGGGACTCGTCAAGGCCCGTGTAGGGAATGGCTCGCATACGTCGGACGACGTCTTCCCGATGAGTGCCTCTGCGATGATCCCGTTCGATGACGATGACAACGGGTCGGACGACATCCTCGGCTCGTTCTGATCACGAGGCCGGCGCTCAGCGCGTCGCCGCCCGATACTCGTCAAGTAACGTGGCAGCGGCGCGAATGCCGCCTTGGTAGTTCTCGATACTGATCCACTCGTTGGGCGCATGGGCTTTTTCGCCGGGCAGGCCAAAGCCCATGAGCAGTACCGGCGCGCCGAGAATGCGCTCGAAGTCGCCGACCACGGGTATGCTCCCGCCCTCGCCCGTAATCACCGGCGCCCGTCCGAAAGCCGCCTCGAGCGCGCGCTTGCCG
>NZ_JBDNFF010000302.1:0-6491 GCF_041689975.1 Gemmatimonas sp. | reverse complement strand
CGCAACCATCCTGCCCCGCCGCGGCGCTTTCGTCAGCGACTTCAACAAGGCAGAAATCCTCGAGCTCCTCGAACTGCGCGAGGCACTTGAAGGTTTCGCCGCCCGGCTGGCGAGTGAACGGGCCGATGAGTCGACTATCGAGCGGTTGCGCAAGCTCATTGACCCGGCCGGGCTCAAGGATCTTTCGGAGCACGAGCCGAAGCGGCTGGCTGACACCGATCGTCAGTTCCACGAGTTGATCTACGAAGCGACCGGTAACCGCCAGTTGATCGACACGTCGCGCAGGATCAATGACCAGGTGCACTTGGTCCGGCTGACGACCACGTTGCTCAGCGACCGGCGAACGAAGTCGTCCGAGGAGCTCACGCGCATTGCTGCCGCGATCGCCGCGGGCAAGGGCGACGAGGCCGAGCGCTTGGCGCGGGCGCACGTACACGGCGCGATCGTGGCCGTCCAATTGTCTTTTCCCGACGGTGCGAAGCTGAGCCAATCGCCCGTCAGATCGCAACCGTCAAAGGAAACTAAAGTACCATGAGAATCAAGAACGTATTGCTCGGTGCCGGACTCACCGGCTTCTACACGGATGACAAGCTGGCGATTCTCAAGGACGCCCCACTGGACGGCTTCATCTATAAGGGCAAGCCTCTCACGTCGGGCTTTAAGCAGATCCGGCAGCCCGGCGAGTCAGTGCTGGTGATGCTCGTTATGGACAACGGAGAAGTCGCACTAGGCGACTGCGCGGGGACCCAATATTCGGGTTCCGGTGGCCGGGAGTCGCCGTTCTCGCATTCGGCGGCGATTCCACTGATCGAGCAGCATGTTGTCCCTAAGCTGCTCGGGCGCGAGATCGAGGCGTTCGTTCCGGCCTCAAAGGCGATCGACGCGATCGAGGTGAACGGCACTCGATTGCATCCGGCGATCCGCTACGGCGTGACGCAGGCGCTGCTCGATGCCGTCGCCATCAGGAGGCGCATCACCCGAGCCGGAGTGATTGCCGACGAGTACGGGACGACGGTCGCCGAAAAGCCGATCCGCATCTACGCACAGACCGGCGACGAGCGCTACACCAATGTCGACAAGATGATCCTCAAGCGCATCGACATCATTCCGCACGGGCTCATCAACAACGTGCGCGACAAGGTGGGCGCGGACGGCAGCAAGTTCCTCGATTACGTGACCTGGGTGCGCAAGCGCGTCCAGGAGATTGGCGATCCTGACTACATGCCCGAGTTGCACTTCGACACCTACGGCACGATCGGCTATGCATTCGACAACAACCTGGAAAAGGTAGCCGACTTCCTCGTGCGCTGCGGCGAGGCGGCAAAGCCGTTCAAGTTCATCATCGAGATGCCGATCGATCTCGGAAGCAAGGCCGCTCAGCTCGAGGGAATGGCGAAACTCAATGCGATGCTGCGTGCAAGGGGCTCGGACGTCGACCTGATGATCGACGAATGGTGCAACAACTTCGAAGACCTGAAGGACTGGATCGACTCGAAGAGCATCCAACGAATCAACGTCAAGACGATCACACTCGGCGGGCTACACAATATCGTCGACGCCATCCTGTACTGCAACCGCAACGGCGTCGGGGCGATGGTTGGCGGAACGTGCAACGAAACTGACATCTCGGCGATGCACATGGCGAACCTGGCGATGGCCACACAGCCGCAGTCCATCGCAGGGCGACCTGGGATGGGCGTCGATGAGGGTGTTATGACGGTGTTCAATGAGATGGTGCGCGTGGCGACGCTGGAGAAGCTTCGCCGCGCTTCTGTAGGCAATCGATAGGGTAATATGGAGAACAACTTTTAACGAAAGGATCGGCTATGAATTCGAACGCTGACATGACCGCTGCAAGGAGAGAAGGAATACGGTCGACTTTGCGCCGGCGACGCTCGCTCGCCAGCGCCGCCGTGCTTGCGCTCGGCGCGGCGGCACTCGTACTGCTCGCCAACGGGGCCGCCATCGCGCAGCCTTATCCGAACAAGCCGGTGAGGCTAGTCGTTGCTTACAGTCCCGGTGGCGCGACGGACGCGCTGGCGCGGCTGCTCGCGCAAAGGCTGTCGGCGACGCTCAGCCAGCAGTTCGTGGTTGAGAACAAGGCTGGCGCGACAGGCATGATAGGAGCACAGTACGTCGTAAGGGCGGCGCCCGACGGCTACACACTGCTCTTCGCAGGTGCCAACGAGGCCGCGCTCAACGTCGCACTGTTCAAGTCGATGCCCTACGACCCTAGGACAGACCTCGCGCCTGTGACGCTCGTGGCGATAGCGCCGGTGGTCCTAGCCGCCAGTCCGAAGTCGGACTTCAAGACGTTCGCCGATGTGATCAAGGCGGGGCGCAGTCCCAACACGCCGGACTTCGCGTCGGTGGGCATAGGCAGCCCAAACCACATCGCTGGCGAATTGCTCAATTCGATGGCGAAGACCGACCTGCGCCATGTTCCTTATCCGGGCGCCGGCCCAGCAATGCAGGCGGTCATAGCAGGGCACGTTCCGCTCGCTTTTCTGTCACTTGCGTCGGCGGTTCCGCATTTGAAGTCGGGGAATCTGCGCCCGATCGCGGTCACCACCGAGAAACGGTTTCCTACGCAACCCGACATTCCGACTATCGCCGAGAGTGGCTTCGAAGGATTCAACATCTCCCAGTTTTATGGCATGCTTGCTCCGGCGAAGACTCCGCCAGAGGTAGTTAGCCGGCTTCACGCTGAGATCACCAAGATCCTCAACGAGCCCGATATACGCAACAAGGTGCTGGAGCTCGGCGCCGATCCCGTTGGAAGGGCGCCGGCGGAGTTCGCGAGATTTATCAACAGCGAGATCGAGAAGTACAGGACTTTGGCGGCAAAGGCGAAGATCGAGCCGCAATGACCCATGCATATTTCGGACGACGTGAACGAACAGATAGTCTCCTCTAGACGATCTGGAGATGCGGCCTTCGCGAGCGCTACGCCGTGAACGTCGGCATCATCGGCGCTGGGGCGATGGGAGCTATGCTCGTTCGCGCCCACTCGCGCTACGCCGGCGACAATAGCGCCGTAATCCGCGTGGCCAACCGTTCGGCGGCGCCGCTCGAGGCGCTGAAGGCAGACGTTCCCGGGCTTCGCACTGGCACGCCGGAGGAGGTCACGGCATCGGCGGACGTGCTGATCTTGTGTCTACCCGCCGGACCGTATATCGGTGCAGCAGCGGCGCTAGCGGCTTTGTTACGGCCTGATGCCGTGTTCGTGTGCATCTCCAGCGGCGTCAGCCTTGAAGACCTGTCGACTTTGATGCCGAACCCGATCATCAGGCTGGTGCCGAACGTCGCGCACCAGGTTGGGCGAGGCGTGGCGCTGGTAATCCCTGGACCGCGCGCCAGCACCGAACAGATCGAGAAGGTGTGCTCGTTCATGCGCCCCTTCTCCCGTCCGATGCTAGTTGGTGAGGCGGACGTAAGAATCGCGACGGACATCTGCTCGTGTGGCCCGGCGATAGTCGCCTGCCTTGCGCAGTTGCTCGCTACTTCTTCAGCCGCCAATGCGCGTGGCCTTGCGGTTGACGAGATCCAGCAGATGTGCGTGGAGACGCTGGCGGGAGTAGGTGCCTTGCTCGACGACAGCTATTCTCTGACGTGCATCGTAGACGCCGTCGCTACGCATGGAGGCACTACCGAAGCTGCACTGTGCGTTTTGCGTAGCCGCATTCCCGCAGTGATGCAAGAACTGCATCACGCCACGCGGGAGCGGGAACAGTGGCTTCGTGCACAGAGGCCAGGGCTCGGGAATGAATCTGCACGCGCGTCGGTCTAAAGGCAGCGATGACGACGAACCGCGAGAATTTCTATCCGACGCACGAGAGCATGCAGTGGGTCGGCCCGAGCCTTGTTGAAATCGTCGACCTGCTGGACGCACGATGTCGCGGTCGATCCGGTTCGTATGAATGAAGAAGGCTGGATTCATGTTCCGGAGAGTCCGGTCCTGGGAATCGAGGTCGGTTGGCAGGCGATCGAACGCGACTGGGCGGCGTGAGGAGACATAGATGATGCAAGACAGGCACTCATGGATATTCGTTCCCGGGCAGATCCCACGCATGGTTGACAAGGCGTTCGGGTTGCCGGTGGACGTAATCATGCTCGACCTCGAAGACAGCGTCGTCCCCGCGCTCAAGGCTAGCGCGCGGTCGCAGGTTGCTGAGGCGCTCGGGCGTGCGCGGCGATACGAGAGCCCCACACGCTTCGTGCGTATCAATGCTGTCAGCACGTCGGAGTGCATGCTCGATCTCCAGGCGGTAGTGACACCGGGTCTGGAAGGCATCGTCGTCCCCAAGGTCGACAACGTCGAACAGGTGCGATGGCTGGAGCACGAGTTGTCGCGCCTGGAAGCCCGGCGCGACGCAGGAAAAATTACGGCCATGGTGCTGGCCATCGAGTCCCCGCGCGCGCTGCTCGCCGCAGCGGCACTCGCATCCGCCTCGCCGCGCGTGGCAGGCTTGATGTTCGGCGCCGAAGATTTCAGCCGAGCGCTCGGCCTGCCGACGGTGCGCCATGGACCGGCTAGCGATTTACTCTATGCACGCTCACACATCGTTGTGGCAGCTGCTGCTGCAGGCGTCGCATCGATCGATGGCGTCTGGCCTGATTTGAAGGATGCGACGGGCCTCTCGGGCGACTGTGAAATGTCGCGTGCGCTAGGCTTTACCGGCAAGAGCCTCATCCATCCGTCACAGATTGAGCCAGTGACTCGCGCGTTCCAGCCGAGCGAACAGCAGATCGAATTCGCACGCAAGGTGATCGTTGAGTTCGACGCGGCAGCGGCGGCGGGAAAGGGTAGCATAGAGGTGGACGGCCAGCTTATTGACGCGCCGATCTACGAGCGGGCAAGACAAACGCTACGATCTGTGGAGCGACAGAAACGGTAAACTTGAAGAAGGTGAGATGATGGTGAAGCAAGGTTGGGCAGGACGGTACTATGAAGACTTCGAGGTCGGCGACGTCTATCGCTCGCGGTTGGGGCGAACGGTGACCGACGCCGACAACATATGGTTTACCTGTCTCAGCAACAACACCAACCAGATACACTTCAACACGCACTACGCAGCGCAGACCGAGTTCGGCAAACCGCTGGTCAACAGCGTGGTGACGCTCGCGGTGGTGGCTGGGCTGGGCGTAACGGACATCAGCGAGAATGGCTTTGCTCTCGGCTGGGATTACATTCGGCTGCCCCACCCGGTTTTCGCGGGTGACACACTCTACTCCGAATCCCAAGTGATCGAAGTGCGCGAGTCGAAGTCGCGTCCTGGCCAGGGCGTAGTAAAAGTGCGAACACACGGCCTCAACCAGAACGGAAAGACGGTGATCGAGTACGAGCGCTCGGTGATGGTATGGAAACGAGCACATGCGCCGCAACTCACGCACTTTCCGAGTACCTGATCGATCGGCCTTCTCATGATTCTCATTTCTTAACGACTCGGATCGTTCACTTCTCGTCCATCGCTCATGCACCTGCCCGGCGATTCCGTCGCCCGTCGCTGCATCGCGGATACCTTTGGCGTGGAAGATCGGTAAGCGGCCAGCGAACCCACCCTTGACACGCGGCCGGTAAGCGCGCGGCGAACACACATTGACGCGGCGGGGCCGTGCTGGCACAGGGAAACCCTTCGACAGGCTCAGGGCGAACGGATAAAGAGGTTCAGACTTCACAAGGCCGGATCAATATTCACCCAACCCGCCGAAACCAAACCACAGAAAGCACAGTCGCCACAACAGCAATCACCGCCGCCAGCAAAGCCAGCAGCCCTGACAACTCGGTTTCGCGTTTTTGCACCTGCAGCGTTGAGCCCAGGTTTTGGTAAACGCTGCGCAGCTGTTCTGCGGTGACTGCGGAGTGGTATCCGCCGCCGGTGATGGGTTCTACTTTCACCCCAACGCTTCCAGCGCAGGCTCAGGCACCCGGTCAAGTACCCTCAACAACGCCTTCGCCGCTCCCGTTGGGCTGCGTTTGCCTTGCTCCCAATTGCGGATGGTTTCAAGTGACACATCGATGCGTTGCGACAGCTCATGCTGCGTGAGCCCGAGGCGCTGACGAACTCGGCGTGTGTATTTGGCTGCGTCTTGCATGGCGCTGGCGTCGTCGCTGGCTTGCTGCGCTGCCAGATCTCTCTGAGTCGTGGCATCAAGCCTCATCGCATCCACTCGACCCTTTGGCCAAGTTCGCGGATTCGCAGGATCAACTGTCATTTTCATAATTTAAACGCTACCAAATAAATAAATAGCTGCTTGCGCATATAAATAGGGCGCTAGAGGCCGAAATTGCATTCGAAAAGTGCCTGGTTTTTGCCGAATTAAGCCAGTTTAGAAGTCAAATCGATCAACCAGGACTTCTATAAAGGCCAAGATAAACCATCATTTAGCCCTTAAACCCAATAAATACGGGTGTAAGCAGCTACGAATTTAGGAGTAACTGCAATCAAACAGCCCGCAGCTCTTCACGAATCACCTGCCGAACGACTTCG
>NZ_JBDNFF010000301.1:0-14069 GCF_041689975.1 Gemmatimonas sp. | reverse complement strand
GGTGCTGGTGTCCGAAAGGGCGTGGGGGTTCAAGTCCCCCCTCGCGCACGAGAAATCCCTTGCAGTGCAAGGGATTTCTTCGCGTCATGGGGTCGACTTCTACCGAACTTCTACCCTTGCGCGCGCAATGAATTGATTGAGTGCAGCGATGCTCGCGGCGGGTCCCGTAGCTTTGGGTCCGTGTCGGGGAACTCGGGAAGTCTGGTTCGACGCTTTGGAGGACTGATCGCAGCGGTTGCGGCGATAGGGCTGGCACTTGCGCTGTACGCCGACCGTTCGAGCATCGGTATCGATGATGGGTACTGGGATGCCGTTCGTGAGGTTGGTGGGGCGATCGTGTCTGGGGCGGTCCTCGCTGCACTGGTCGTATGGTTCGAGGACCGGCGAGAGGACGAACGAGTCGAGCGCGAAGCCGACCGTGAGGACAAGCGCTTTTCGTTGGAATCCGCACGAGAGGACCAAGCTGCGAAGCGAGCCTGGCGGCGTGAGATCGACATCCGCCTTGTGGCGGTCGTGCGGACCGACCTGATGGCTGGCCGTGTTCGGCGCATTGAGCGTCTTGATGCGAACACTCGTCGTCGTCGATCGACCGACATCGCCTTCGCACGTGACGAATTCCGTGGTCGGTCCTTCAACGATTCGTTTGCCGAGGTCGACTCCCTGTTGGAGTTCCTTCGGGATACTCCGCTTCGAACCCGTTGGAACGAGTGGTCGGATGCGTTCGATTCGTTGGAGGAGGTACCAGGACCGGCCGTTCAATCGGAATCGAGTCCGTTCGGTCCTCTCAGCGAAATGCCTCCGAGTCGAGATCCGAAGCTTCACGGAGTAGCGCTTGGCGCAGAGACGTCGGCGTGGGCTGCGTTCCTGGCAGCTGTGAACGTCTACGTCGCTGACTACTACCCAACCGAGTGACGTACGCCGACTTGCCGGTCGACCGACCTTGCCAGCGTCAGACGAACTTGTATCGAGGGTGGATGTCCGCCTTGGCAAACCAGTTCGGGGGGACGAGGCCCTCCTTGTGGAGTCGTCCCGCCACTATCCCGCTGCCGACGCCGATCTGATCTGCGAACAGCCGAATCGCTGAGGCGGACTTGAGGTCGGCGAGCTGCGACACGTAGCGACGAGGGATCAAGTGATCGAGAGCGAATTCGTCGGCTTCTTCCTCAAGCTCGCCGTCTGTCGAACCGTTGTCGATGAACGCCCGCTTCTTGCTGTGAAAGAGGATGTGCGCTGCTTCGTGGAAGAACGTGAACCAGAAGCCCTCTGCCCAGCTCCCGCGCAGGCTGAGCACGATCATCGCCTTCTCAGGCGTCAGCCACATTGTTGCGCCGCTCAGCCTTGTCTTGCCGATCTCCTGTACGAAGACGACAGCGACGCCGGCGGCCGCGCACAAACCGATGAGCTCTGGTACCCACTGCTTAGGGTCCACCATCTTCGTGAGCGATCGAACGTCATCGAGAGCCGATCTGAACTTGGCTTTGTTGAACGGAGCGCACTCGATCTGCGCAGCCTCCAGCTCGCCGATTCTGAGCCACGTGGCTACGGCATTCGGGTCAGACTCGTAGGCCTTCGACTTGCGGTAAGCAGCTGATGCGCAGACGTCGTCGAACGACGACCGTTGGGCCACACCAAAGAACCGCAGCACCTCACGCAACTGGCCCACACGGTCCTTCTTCATGTCGGCCACAAGCCCTCGCTTGATCAGGTCCTTGACCGGTAGCTCGTCTAGCCACCCGACCTGATCGGCGAGGTCGATACTCTCGCGCTCTCTTGCGTGGAAGTCCTGGTAGTCAGCCTCCATCGAGTTGAGTAGGCGAGATGAGATTCCGGTCACGCGCTCCAAAAGAATCGCCAGCTCGTTGCTGAGCGTGGCCGTGCCTGCGATGAACTGGTTCAAGTGCTTGGTGGTGATCCCGAGTCGTCGCGCTAGTTCGACTTGGGTCATGCCCTCTTCTTCGAGGAAGTCTGCGATTAGTTCCCCCGGTGGAACTGCGTAGTCCGGTTCAAACCGATACAGCGCCGTTCCCCCTGCCGTGGCGCTAGTCATGAGTCGTCCTTTCCTGTGGTGGTGGTGCTGGTGGTGTGATTGTGGGACATCAGTGAGGGTCGTCGATCTCGAGGATCACGACGGCGTCAATGCGGGCCCAATCGAGGGTGTCGCCCTCGTTGCGTGGCGGCGGCTGTTCCTCTGGTCGGAAGATCAGTCGCATGGGGTGGACAAGATCAAGTGAGAGTTGACCGGCTCGATCTGCTGTGAGTTCGTGGCAGCGACCCGGTGCATTGCGAAGCTCTTCCAGTGACTCAGCCTGTTCCAGCTGCTTCAGCCGGGTCATCACCTTTGCTGCCTGCTTGTCACCGAGCTTGCGTTGGAGTTTGGATTTGGATGAGTAGAGCTTCCCTGTTGCTGCGCTGTCGAAGTAGACGTCCATAGCTCGCTCCTTGAACAGGATAGCAGAACTATGAACCTATTCGGTTCATGCTTTTCCGTGGACGCGCGTGTAAGGTCTGCCGTCGGGCGCAGCAGCGTTCGATCAACAACCCCGGATCGCAGGCGCCAGCCCTCGAAGACATGACGCCTACGTCCGGTACTCATTTCTGAGGAGGTGAAATCTATGGCAAAACCACTGAAGCCGGGTACTCCGGCACCGGCGTCTGGTCAGTACGGACTGGTCGGAAGTGGCGGGAAGCGCACTGGCGTCGAGCGAACCTCGACACGAGGCAAGCCCCTCCCGCCTACCCCGTCACCGGGCCAGCGCTATGTGCTGGTTGACCGGACGCGTAACGGCTCCGGTCGTTCGAAGTAGTGGTCGACGGGTGCGCCGGCTCCGGCGCATCCGTCGCCGTCACCTGTTGAACGGAAAGAAATGAAGATCAGCTACGCACTCATCCCCGGAACCCACAGGCGGCCAATCGGCGTGGTCGTCGAAGTGAAGTCTGCGGTCCTGAACGATTCTGAACGAGCTTCGTCGTTACGGCGTTCCCTTAAGAGCATTTGGGACTTCAATGGCTTGCCTGTCGTCCTCGCCTCAGTGCACGGCAAGCGGATCCGGTATCAGGGTGATCAGAACCTTGTCTCGCAACTGAGCCGAATCGACGCAGCGTTCCTGCCTTGGCGTCAGGCCTCCATAGCTTCATAGATCAGCGCTTCATAATGGGGCGGGCGATAGCTGCGACTGCCTCGTTATGAAGCACCGGCTGACGCACGAAGGCGGGAGCGTCGGATCAATGGACGCGTCGCCCGATCCAACCGGTTGCTTCCCCGGCTCGCCGTACTCTGTGACAGCCATTCGCCATGATGGTCCTCACGTGATCATCACGCTCGGTTCCAGCGGACCCAACTCGACGACGAGTAGTTTTGGGGGAACGCGATGGCCGGGCGCCGCCGGTATGCCGAACGACAACTCAGCCTCGACTTGGGGCAGGAAGTAGACCCGCACGTGTTCCAGATCGACGAGGCAGGCGAGCACGGTGAGGTCTTCACCCGTCGCTGGGTCGTCGAACTGATTCTCGACCTGTCGGGGTTCACGGTCGATCGAGATCTCGGCGGTCTTGTCGCCGTCGAGCCATCGTGCGGATCGGGTGCGTTCCTCACGCCGATGACGGAGCGCCTGATCGTGTCCTGCCGGATTCACGACCGCCCACTGTCAGACATTCGCTCTGCCCTTCGGGCATTCGATCTTCTACCAGCCAACGCCGAGTTGGCGCAGAAGGTGGTCGCCGGCGCTCTGGTCGAAGCAGGTCTCAACGACGCCGAGGCAAAGTCGATCTCGAAGGACTGCGTCCGGTGTGGCGACTTCCTGCTCACCTCGCACGGTGACGACGCAGCGGACTTCGTCCTCGGCAACCCGCCGTACATCCGTCTCGAAGACGTGCCGACCGCGCGTAGTGCCGCGTACCGCCGAGCATGTCCGACCATGCGCGGACGGAGCGACATCTTCGTCGGCTTCATCGAGATGGGACTCCGCATCCTGAAGCCCGACGGTGTACTCGGGTTCATCGTCGCCGACCGGTGGATGCACAATCAGTACGGCGCCGACCTTCGCCGACTTGTCTCGTCGAGGTATGCCGTCGAAGCGATCGTGTCGATGCACGACGTCGACGCCTTCGAAGAATCAGTGTCGGCCTATCCGGCAGTCACGGTGATCCGCCGGGCCGAGCAGTCGACCGCAGTGGTCGCCAACGCAACGAAAGCGTTCGGCGAAGCGAACGCACCTTCGCTGACCAAGTGGGTGGGCTCGCGACGCAAGTCAGTATCAACGACGGCGCTGTCGGCAGTGAAGCTCTCCGAGTGGTTCGACTCCGAACTGTCGTGGCCGTCTGGTGACCCGGCGAATCTCGCACTCGTCGCCGATCTCGAGCGTCGCTTTCCTTCTCTGCAGGATCAGGCGACCGGAACTCGCGTCGGCATTGGTGTGGCGAGCGGAGCCGACTCGGTCTACCTCACCGACGATCCCGACCTCGTCGAACCTGACCGCTTGCTCCCGCTGCTCAGGACGCGCGACACGACCTCAGGCGAAGCGAAGTGGTCCGGCACGCATCTCGTCAATCCATGGGAGAACGGCCAACTCGTCGCGCTCGACGACTACCCGATGCTCGCCGCCTATCTCGACTCCCGTTCGGTCGATGTCCGCAAGCGACACGTCGCGCAGAAGTATCCGACCAATTGGTTCCGAACGATTGACCGTGTCGAGCCAGGGCTCCGGGAAAAGGACAAGCTCGTCCTGCCCGACCTCAAGGCATTCATCCAGCCGGTGCTGGACCGAGGCCAGACGTACCCCCACCACGGCCTCTACTTCATCACGTCCGAGCGGTGGGACCTCGAGGTCCTCGGCGGACTCCTGCTTTCGGACATCGCCGAACTGTTCGTGGCGACCTACTGCGTCAAGATGCGCGGCGGCTGCTACCGCTTTCAGGCCCAGTACCTGCGCCGCATCCGCGTGCCGGGCCTGGATGACTTGGACGGCGGGCTGGCCGCCGAGCTGGCGATCGCCTTCCGGGCGCGCGATCGGAAGTACGCGACCGAACTTGCTGCTACCGCCTACGGCGTCGATCAGAAGCACCTTGTTCGCTTGGGCCGATAGGCCAGACTCGTCGCGATGGGCAAACTCGACCGCTTCGATCAGTTCCTGCCAGCCGAGCCCTGGGTCAATCCGTGGCAGCTGGACGACTCGTTCGCCGTCGACTACGAGACGCTCCGCTCACTTCTCGGCGTCGCCGTCGGTTCCTCGCAAGCCTCGGGCATGGTGGCCGGCGCGGTCGACATGTGGGCTGGCGAGGAGCTCCGACGTGCGGGCTTCGACCCCGATTCGGTCTGGCCGAGACGAACCACGCCGCGCATTCTCCCGCGCGACCTTCACAACTTTGTCGAATCGGGATTGACCAAGACACTTCGCGACAAGGTCAAGGAGCGTTACTCGTCACCAGGGGCGAAGAAGGCGCTGCCGGCCGAGGCGCATGTGATGGGAAGCGCGTTCTCGAAACAGGCTGATGTCGTTGTTGCGTCGTGGGCAGCCGGCGTGGAGTTGTTGATCTCGACCAAGACGATGTTGTCGAGCTACCAGAAGAACCTGCGGAATCGATTCGAAGAGGGATATGGCGACGCCAAGAACCTTCGCGGACGGCACCCGCTCGCCTCGCTTGGGTTCGTCTTCGTCGTCGGCAGCGACATTCCATCAAACGCACTCGAGTTCGCAATGGACATGCTCCGAAAACTCACGACTGAGCCGGACGTCTACGACTGCGCGTGCCTCATCGTTCTCGATGGAGCCGCCGGCACACCCGACGAGCCGGCCGGCGACGAGCGCGATGTCGACGAGGAACCGACCTCGGTGCTGAGCCTCCCGACCAGCAATGACGAGGTCGACGAGTTCGGGGAAGTCGAGGAAGATCCCGTCGAGGTCATTGGCTCCGTCGACGTGAGGTTGTTGACGGAGAACGTTCCTGACGATCTCTCGGCCGAACGGTTCTTCCAGACTCTGATCGGCGAGGCTCTCAATCGCATGCCCGTCGCCATCTACCCCGAGGTTCGTCAACACCGAAAGGACGGACGGTCGCCCTCTTGAACCCGTCGGCTCGGTGAACTGGGCGGACCTTGGCGAGGGAGAGTCTGTTCGGTGTCGAGGCGACTGCGGCGGTGTGTGCCGAGTCCTACGTCAGAAAGAGGGCAGCGACTTCGTTCGCTGCTTCGTCGTGGAGGGTCGGTGAGACGTGGCTGTAGATGCCGAGGGTGATTGCGATCGTCGAGTGGCCGAGACGCTCTTGTACGACTCGCGGATGGATGCCCTGTTCAAGGGCGAGGGTCGCCCAGGTGTGGCGGAGGCCGTGCAGGGTCAGACGGGTGAGCCTCTGGCGTTCGACTCGGCGGAGGAACTGCGCACTCACGGCGTCGGGGCGAAGGCAAGAGCCGTCGGGATAGTGGAACACCAAACCTTCGTCGGTGAAGTCGGGGCCGACGAGGAGTCGTTCCTCGAGCATCAGCTTGCGGTGCGCTCGGAGGACTGCGACGGTGCCATCGTCGAGCGCGATCGAGCGGCGGCCGCTCGCAGTTTTCGGTTCGCCGATCGCCACCTTGCTTCGAATCTGCGTGATCGTCTGAACGACCCGCAATCGGCCCGCCTCGAGGTCGACGTCGCTCCATCGCATGCCGAGCGCTTCGCCTCGTCGCATGCCGGTGGATGCGAGCACAACCCACAGCGCGTGCAGTCGGTCGTTCGAATCGCGTGACGCTTCGAGGAACGAGCGAAGCGTGGCGACATCCCACGCGTGGACGCTGTCGGACTTCTGACCGCCGCGTGGCGGGTCGGCGGCATCCGCCGGATTGCGGGCGAGTCGACCCCAACGCACCGCATCCTTGAATGCGCGATGGAGGATCGTGTGGATGTAGCTGACCGTTCGGCGATCGAGGCCGGGTGGCTGCTCCTTGGCGGTCGATAGTTGCTCTCGGCGGCGCAGTAGCGAGTTGAGTGAGTTCCTGTTGATGTTGGCGGCCTCTTCGAACTCGGTCTGCAACTGGGCGGACGACTCGGTGAGTGAAAGACCTTCGGCGCGCAGTTCGATAGCTCGGTCGACGATGGCGGGCGAGTAGCCGCGCCCGGTCTGGGACGGCAGACGTCGGCCCGATGAGAGGAGCAGCGCGTACAGCCCGTTCAGCACGCCGGCGTCGACCCGTGCGAGTTTCATCGCGCCGATGTGAGCGATCACATGGTTGTGCATGTTGCGCGTGTACGAGTCGAACGTCGATGGGCGCACCGTGTGTTCGATCGCGGCCAACCAATCGGTGAGGTAGTCGACGAGTGTCTGTTGCGACGGCTCGACGTACTCGCCGCGGTCGAACTTCGAGAGGAGATCGATGCGGGCCTTCTCCGCTTCCTTCCTCGTTCGGAAACCTGAGTGCCACTTTGGACGACGCTTACCGGTGAGCGGATCGGGGTCGAGTTCGATCTTGACGTACCAGCGGTTGCCCTTCTTGACCACCGAACCACGCATCGCTACTCCTCGGGTCTCGTCGTTTCGATCTGCTCCAAAATTTCCTTGGCGGACATCGCGTCTTCCTCGGAGTCGAGCACGCTCTCGCCCTCGCGGTGCGCCATCGACTGCAGGTACCCACGAGGCCCCAACGCCTCAATCTTCGTCGCGAACTCCTTGAGAAACAATGCGACCTCGTCGAGCCGGTCGCCGTAGCCGTGCTCGATCTCGGCGAGGCGCTTTTTGCGCCAGGTCCGGAAGCTTTCGTGCCAGTTCCGAGACGCACCTTCGGCACCGAAGATCGCAGCCAGAGTTGCATCGCTTTCCTCGGGGTTGCCGATCTGGATCTCCGCAAGCCGATCGTCGAGCGGAGCGAGTTGCGACTCCTGCCCGAGCAACGCTGCATACAACTCGCTGACCGGTCGACCCGTGTCGGCCAACAGCTCGAACCCTGTCCCGGGTGGCGGCACGAAGAAGTAGGCGATCGGCACGTCGAAAACCACCGAGAAGAGATAGAGCTCGTGGGCGTCGAATCGTCTCCGTCGCTCTCCATCGAAGCCGCGCTCCATCGCCGATATCGAGGCCTGCGGAAGTTGATGACCGGTGACCAGGCCAAGACGTTCGGCAACCGATTGCTGCGTCCAGCCGCGGCGCTCTCGAATCGCCTTCACGTTGTACGACACCACCGCGTTGACGTCCAGCCCACTGTCGGACGACCGCTCGCTGGCGGGCTCCTCGCTCTTCTTCCTCGAACGGACCATGGCAACTCCTACTGCTTCAGGTTGTGCTTGACAACGCTACCACATGGCGAGAGAATGTCAGTCTGTTGTATTCCACACCAAGGAGGAATGAACCATGTTGGAGGAGATGCCGCCGTTCATGACGGTCACGCAAGCGGTCAAGGTGCTGCAGATCGGCCGCACCAGGGGGTACGAGCTGACAACCGAGTGGGAGAAGACCGGTGGCAAGTCCGGCATCCCGTGCGTTCGCTTCGGATCACAGAAGCGAGTCCCCCGCGCTGCGCTTGCGCGGTTGATCGGACAAGTGTCGGAGGGTCCGCCTGCGACGTGACGTTCAAACCATGGATGAGCGATCACTCGTGATTCGCGCGATAGCCGATGAGGCAAATGGCGTTGGCGCTGACAGTGTCATCCCGATAAGGAGAAGGGCTTCGTGCCGAAATATGCGAGAACACCCCAGGTAGCCACGCCGACCGCAACCGCAACGGTGGGCCACCCCCACCGGTCATCGACGGCCGCAAGGCCAGGGACACTGAGGAATAGTCCGCCAATAGCGGGACCGATGGACCGGACCGCGACCCGCTTCAACCGACCGAAACTGATCGTGAGTGGGATTTCCAGGGTTACCCCGACGCCTTCTCCGTCCGGCGAAACAACGATGCCGGTTTGCTGGTTTCTACTGACGTCCTTAGCTCGGAACGCGATCTCGTGTGTGTCGTATCGAGAGGAGATCTCGATCGTCGCCTTGCCAATGAACTCAATTGCTTCGCTATCGAGCGCTGAAACACGGACCGTCTGTACATCGTCCACGTCTCCCGGATGATGATGTGAGAAGCGCAGGCGGTAGGAATGCTGAGCGGTCAAGTGGAAGCGCCCTTCGTCGTCAACTTTCAAAGCGGTACCGTCGTTGTCGGTCAGAGTCGAGACTCTGTAGTGCCGCTGCTTCGGGAACTCGCCGGTCGCGTCCAAGGCTTCAACTACCGACTCCCAGTCCGTGGATTCGTCGTCTGGAGATTCGAGAGCGACCGGATCCGCTCGGACGGCGCTCTTTCCGTTGTCTGGATGGTTTGCGCCAAGCACCTCCATCAAACGGGTTCGGATACCACGGATCGTCGAGGCATGTTGGTCTCCTTCAGGTGAGAGAGATGGTTGGAAATCCCCGACCGTGATGTCGACCAGGAAGCTACTGCCGTCAACACTGCTCGCTGCGATGGTTCCCCAGCGCAGCGGTACGAAGTACGCCTCGTGAAGTTGATTCTGATGTTGCACGGAGAACAGAATCAGGCAGCTTCGGCCCACGAGCAAGCCTGATGCCCAGTCGGCTTGAAGTTCTTCGCTGACGTACATTCTCTTGTATCGAAATCGGATCCGGCAGCCCCGAGGCAACGAAATCGCCTCGATTGCATCCCTCTTGTAGCGTTTCTGAGCATTCGAGGTGAAGAGGTAGACGACCTGGTCTGTATTCGCCGGGACCCGTTCGCCGCCGCTGTTGCCAACGGATGTGCTCTTGGCCCTGGAGTCCGGTTGCGTCATTCCTGAAACGTAGTGGACTGCGTGCGTGCCAGACTGCGGTAGGGGTGTCGACGGAACCCTGTGACAGGCCAGGGGTACACTCACAGTTGTGATCGATATTGGTCCGCTGATCGAGAGCGTGAAAGCCTCGTGGGATGCGTCCACCTCCGCGTCGCCGGAAACTTGGACTCGAAGTTCACCGAGCCAGGGTCAATGCGCAGTGACTGCTCTCGTTCTGCAGGACCACCTCGGCGGAAATCTCATCCGGGCGGTAATTGATGGCAAATCTCACTACTGGCTTCGCAATGAGCGCGGTGAGGATCTAGACCTCACCCTCGATCAGTTCGGACTCGACCCGTTAATCGGACGCGTCGAGAGCCAGCCGCGCCCCTACGTCCTGTCCTTCCCGGACACTCTCGCTCGCTACGAAAGACTTCGCAGACGAGTCGAGCATCGGCTGGTCTCGACGGTCGCCTGAGGCTCCGCCTCCGTTTCGATCGCACTTCGCGCGCTGGCAGGTTGGACAGAGTGGCGTGGGCCGTGCCACGCAACGAGGGTCAACTGGATCGCGGCCGCGGCCCAGGAGTCTTATTTCGGAGTGGCAACTCGCCGCGTCGCCTAACAGGAAATATGGCTTCACCCGCGGTCGCTGTGCGGTAGCTCGCGACAACTTCTTCAAGTTCCGGCGAACCCGTCGGGAGTGAGAGAACTGCAGCGCTGATCAGTTCGGTGCGGCTCGTGGTGAGCCCCACCGCCGCGGCGAGATCAACCAGAGCATCTAGACGGGTGCTCAGCGGATCAGGCATCTCGTACCCGATCCTGGAGCGCGTCGCCCTACCCAACTTGTCAGTCGCCTTTGTCCGGTTCGACATCGGAAGCAACCTAATGTACATTAAAGATAGTTGGCGACCTGTCCTCCACTTACGAAGAGCGGGAGTGCGAATGAACGTGCAAAGTTTGGAGAGTGGAGCGCTCGTCGACGCGAAGAATTTTCTGCTCGCAATGCGAGACGCCGGCTATCGGGACCCTGCGGCAGCGGTCGCAGAGTTGATCGACAATTCGATTGAGGCTGGAGCGAAGCGAATCGACGTCCGAGTACTCGAGTCGATGAAACGGGATTGGCCCTTGTGCCTGGAGGTTGCGGATAACGGAGCGGGGATGAGCCCAAGCCAACTCCAGCGGTCCGTGGCCTTCGGCGGGTCGTCGCGGTTCGATAGTCGTGCGTCGCTCGGACGTTTCGGCATGGGGCTTCCGGCTGCCTCGCTGAGTCTCGCCCGTTCGGCCGTTGTCGAGAGTTGGCGATCCGGCTCAGTTCACAGTGTCCAACTATCGCTCGACGATACGCGCTCTCCAATCAGTCGAGTCTCTACTCGACGGCGCCCGACGCCCTCAGTCTCCGGGTCGGGGACAGTCGTGAGACTCATCGACTGTGACCGACTTGGGTACACGAGCGGGGTCTGGTTGTCAAAACTATTGCTTGATCGACTCGGTCGCATTTTCCGGAACCACCTTCTGGGCGGTACTTCAATCAGAGTCAATGATGTCGAGGTGGTTGCGATCGACCATCTGTCAATCTCGCGCGGCGCCAAGGCGTACGGAGACGTACTGACCTACGAGATGACCGGGCCGGCCGGAACAGGTTCGGTCAGCGTAAGGTTTTCCGAATTGCCAGTTCAGGGATGGAGCCGGCTTTCCGCAGACGAAAAGTCGAAGCGGGGCGCTACAACCCGTCGACCGGTGTCGATCACGCGAGCTGGCCGAGAGGTCGACTGCGGCTGGTGGTTCATGGGGTCGAAGAAGCGGGAGAATTACGACTCGTGGTGGCGATGTGAGATCGACTTCGACCCATGTCTCGACGAGTTCTTTGGCGTCACCTTCACCAAGCAACATGTGCGGCCCACAGCGGAGCTTCGCGACGTGCTCTCCGCTGACCTTGAGCCCATCGCTCGCTCGTTGAATTCACGCGTCCGGAGCGAGTTCGAACTCTCGAAGCTCATAGATCCGCTCACCCGGGCGCAGGATGTGGCGAACGATTCGCTCGACTTGCTGCCGAAGTCAGTGGCCTCTCGCCCGATTCGACTGGAATTGGCGCGTCTTGATTCGGGCGCGACAGTCGAGATCCTGAGCTCAGCGTCGGAGGCGACCGTAAGGTTGAACTCAGCGCACCCGTTCGTGAGGGATCTCTACCTTCCGCTCGCTCAAGATCCATCTGCGCTGCAGCAGGCCGCCGCAACTAGGGTCGCGCTGGTCGCAGTTGCTCATGCACTCGTCTCCTCGTCGATGCCAGACGGGCATGGACTGGTCAATTGGGACGATGTCGCCGCTACGTTCCTCGAACGTTGCCCATGACCGACCCGATTCTCCTACCTCTTGGTCTCGACTGGACTGCGAACCAGAAGCGGTACGTCCGAAGCTTCGTCAGTTGCTCGACTTGGCCCAACAGAGTGACGCTGTCGAAGCAACCGTTGGCGGTCAGGGCTGCGCTGTTGGTATTGAGAGATCTCCGAGTCCAAGGATGGGACCTCCGATGGACGTCCTCGAGAATCGAGGTCTCTCCGCCGGCACTCGAGAACGACCCGGGCGACGAAAAGGTTCGTGTTCAGAAGCAGGAGCGTCTGAAGCGAGACGAGCAACTTGCTCAGGAATCGGTGCGGCGCTTCGTTGTAGGCATGGAGGCGCCACGGGAACACAAGGGCCGCTTTGTATCGGTGTTTAGTCTGATGCGAGATGGCGAAGAACTAGCCGAACGGCTCCGCTGCGCCAACGGTGCGATGGGCGCCGAGCTGATCGACCCGTACTTACAGTTCCCAGATTCAACAGCACTCTGTGAACACACCGGACTGCGACTGATGGACGTATGGCGGTACTTCCGGCATACGTGGAGCAACCAGTACGTCAGTACGCCCGGACGCACCATGCCCGTCCTCGTTCGCGACCGAGCAGTTGCTGACCACCCGGTCATCGGCATCGCAGCTCTTGGAAGTCCGATTGTCCAACTCGCGCAACGAGACGCGTATCTGGGCTGGGACTCAACGGTGCTGCTCGATGCCATGCTGAAGCGGCCGACGAAGGCGTACGCATCGTGGCTCCTAGAGCAACTCGACAGGTGGCTCTCCGAGATCTACAAAGTGGACCTCGTCGCAGACGGATTGTACGCGGCGAGGTACTGGGACGACCTCCCAGCCAACGTACTTGACCAGCTTCGAATCGAATCGACGAAGCGCAGAGAGATGCATCAGCGATTGGCGCGGAAGTCGGACTTCCGGTGGACGGCAAACGTCGACGACGACGAAACGTGGATAGCACGAGCGACTTCGGACCTCTTTCGGAGCAAGCGGTGCTCCCTCCTTGCTGACTTGTTGGAAGCTCGGTCCGCAGTCAACGGTGCACTCGCAACAACGACCGCTGCGGGTCTGCGTGCCGCACTCGACGAACCCGGGTTCCGCAAGGCGGTTCGCTGGATCGTCCGACGGTCAAAGTCCGAGTCCGTAGGCACGGAGGTCGCAGATCTCACAGTCTGCGGTGCAGTCGCTCCCTACAATCATGTATTGGGCGGAAAGCTCGTGAGCGTGCTTGCGGCCAGCCCGACCGTTGTTCGACACTACAGCGAACGATATGAAGGTCGAGCGAGCGAGATCGCATCATCTACAGCTGGCCGGCGAGTCGTCAGACCAGCGAAGTTGGTCTTCCTCGGGACTACCTCGCTGTACGGAGCGGGGTCGAGCCAATACAACCGCATCAAAGTGCCGGGTTCGATTCTGTGTGGTGAACGTCCGCTTGAGTTCGAGCGGTTGGGGCGCTCACGATCATTTGGCACGTCCCATTTGAGCAGCGAGGCGTCACGAGCGTTGAGTGACTTGGCTGAACGATCCCAGAACGGCGCCCGTGTGAAGAGCATTTTCGGCGAGGGAGCGAGCCCGAAACTCAGACGGCTTCGGGAGGGCATGGATGAATTGGGTTGGCCTTCCAATGAACTCTTACAGCACCGGCGGGAGCGCATTGTCTACGGCGTGTCCCTGGCGGAGAACGCGGGCCGCTATTTGATGCGACTGGAGCGCCGGCCCCGCTATAACGCAGACATGGCGCGCGGTGACGACGTAGAACGCCTAGCGCAGTGGTGGCGCGATCGTTGGCTTGCCGGGCGAATCGAGTCGGCGGAGGTTCTCCAGAAAGTCGAGCAGAACCGCACGACCAGACCGGTGAACCACGGAGCCCGCGTTTGCCTTCCGCCACTGTGACGATCGCGCAGATCAGCGGCTAGTCGAGTTGAAAGATCTCGGACGCTGACACTGCCCGCAGTACAGTTTCCTCACCGTCATCGCTTGTCGTCTTATGGAGGGACAAAGCGCGGAT
>NZ_JBDNFF010000300.1:0-50169 GCF_041689975.1 Gemmatimonas sp. | reverse complement strand
GTATCTATGCCAGCACTGTAACAGGCTCTCTCGCCAGCGTGTGCGTTACGTCACTGAACGAGCGGCCCACATTCGCCAATTTACCTCCGTACCCGCGCGGCCTGCTGTGGCATGATCCAGACGGCGCCGCTGATGATGCACTTTGAGGAGGATTCTGACTATGCAGCGTTTCCCGTCCATGATCACCGGTCGCGCGTCGCGCAGTGGCCTATCGCGCACCGCGTCGGGCGTCGCGGTCGCCCTCGCGGCGATCGCCTTGTCCGCCTGCAGCGACGGCACGAGCCCGTCGTCGGCGAACAACGTAGGCGTCGGCTTCCAGCTGGCGCGCTCCTCGAGTGCACCGGCGCGGACGGTCGCGTCCGTCGACGGTAGCGGGCCGAGCGTGCCCGGCACGACGCCTACGATCACGACGTCCGCCGCTGGCATGACGATCACGCGTGACGGCGACGTCCTGCTTGTCACGAAGGCGCAGCTCGTGGTGCGCAATGTGAAGCTCAAGTCGGCTGCCGCCGTCTGTTCTGATGACGATGATGACGAGTCGTCATCGAGCTCGTCGCAACGCAAGGATGGCGATGGTTGCGCCGCGATCCGCGTGGTGCCGTATCTGGTCGATGTCCCAGTGAACGGAGCCGATGGCGCGCGCGTGGCCGTGACAGTGCCCGCCGGCACGTACTCGTCGATCCGCCTGTGGCTGCACAAGGTCACCAGCAGCGACGCCGCCGACCTCGCCTTCCGTCAGGCCAATCCGGCCTTCCGTGACCTCAGCCTGCGCCTCGAGGGGACGTTCAACGGCACGCCCTTCGTTTTCGTGAATGCTGTGAACGCCAAGCTCACCGTGCCGCTCGCGAAGCCGCTCGTCGTCGGCACCGGCGGTGATGACGTGACGGTCACGATCGACCTGAGCGCGTGGTTCCTGCGCGCGTCGGGCGGGCTGTACTCACCAGCCGTGGCAAATATGCCTGGCCAGGTGCGGGCGCAGGTGCAGAACAACATCCGGGGTGCATTCCGGGCGTTTGCAGACAAGAACAAAGATGGGAAAGACGATTAAGACTCACCGGCTCACCCGTCACTTCCCCACCAAGCTTCGCAGCACATACGGCAGGATCCCGCCGTTCTTGTAATACTGCATCTCTTCCGGTGTATCGATGCGGCACCGTGCGCTGAACGACTGCACCGAACCGTCGGCGGCCGTAGCCTTCACGGTGAGCGTGGCGCGCGGCGTGAGGGTATCATCGAGTCCGACGACGTCGAACGTCTCGAAGCCCGTAAGCCCCAGCGACTGACGCGTTTCGCCGTCCACGAATTCGAGCGGTAGCACACCCATGCCCACCAGGTTGCTGCGGTGAATGCGCTCGAAGCTTTCCGCGATCACCGACCGCACGCCCAGCAGCATCGTGCCCTTGGCGGCCCAGTCGCGCGACGAACCGGTACCGTACTCCTTGCCGGCGATCACGATCTGCGCGACGCCCGAATCCTGACGCGCCATCGCAACATCGTACAGTGCTTCCGGCTCGGCGCCCGGCGCGGTCGCCGTCCACCAGCCTTCCTTGCCGTCAGTCAGTTCGTTCTTGAGGCGAATATTCGCGAACGTGCCGCGCATCATCACTTGGTGATTGCCGCGACGCGCGCCGTACGAGTTGAAATCCTTCTTCTCGACGCCGAGCGAGAGGAGATACTTGCCGGCCGGGCTCGCACCGGCGATCGAACCGGCCGGCGAGATGTGGTCGGTGGTGATCGAGTCGCCGAACATGCCGAGGACCTTCGCGTTCGTGATGGCGCGAATGCCCGGCGGTGTCATCGTCATGCCTTCGAAGTACGGCGGGTTCTGCACGTACGTCGAATCGGCCTGCCAGCCGTAGCGCGCACCGGTGCTGGCTTCGATGGCCTGCCAGTGCTTGTCGCCGAGGAAGGCATTGGCATACTGCGTGGTGAACTGCTCACGCTTCACGCTCGACAGAATCGTGTCCTCCACCTCCTGTGCCGACGGCCAGATGTCGTGCAGGAACACCGGTCCATCGCGGCCGATGCCGAGTGGCTCGGTGGCCATGTCGATGTCCATGCGACCGGCCAGCGCGAACGCCACGACCAGCGGCGGCGACGCGAGATAGTTGAAGCGCGTCTGCGGATTCACGCGGCCTTCGAAGTTGCGATTACCCGACAGCACCGCCGCCACGTTCAGCTTACCCGCGTCGATCGCTTCGCTGATCACGGTGGGGAGCGGCCCCGAGTTGCCGATGCACGTGGTGCAGCCGTAGCCGACCACGTTGAAGCCGAGCGCGTTGAGCGAATCCATCACGCCGGCCTTGATGAAGTAGTCGGTAGCCACCTTGGAGCCCGGCGCCAGCGAGGTCTTCACCCACGGCTTCGTTTTCAGGCCGAGCTTCACCGCCTTCTTTGCCAGCAAGCCCGCCGCGAGCATCACGCTCGGGTTGGACGTGTTGGTACAGCTGGTGATGGCCGCGATGACCACGTGGCCGTCGGCCAGCGTGAACGTGTCGCCGCGATACTCGACCACCACGCCAGACGGATCGGCGGGGCCGCCCTCAGCCACCATCGTTGCCGCGGGGTTGCCGTTGGCCATGCCATTCGCGGCGCGCTGCGCGGCGAGCGCTTCGCGGTACATCGCCTTGCTCCGCGAGAGCGGCACGCGATCCTGCGGACGCTTGGGTCCAGCGAGGCTCGGCACCACCGTGCTCAGGTCGAGCTCCAGCGTGTCGGTGAACACGGGGTCGGGTGTGGCGTCGGTGCGGAAGAGTCCCTGCGCCTTCGTGTACGCCTCCACCAGCGCGACCTGCTCGTCGCTGCGTCCCGACAGGCGCAGATACTTGAGCGTCTCTTCGTCCACCGGGAAGAAGCCCATCGTGGCGCCGTACTCGGGGGCCATGTTGGCGATCGTGGCGCGGTCGGCCAGCGCGAGGCTGGAGAGACCGGTGCCGTAGAACTCCACGAACTTGCCCACGACTTTCTTCTTGCGGAGCATCTCGGTGCAGGTGAGCACCAGGTCGGTGGCGGTCGAACCAGCCGGCAGCTTGCCGTGCAGTTTGAAGCCCACCACCTCCGGGATCAGCATGCTGACCGGCTGGCCAAGCATCGCCGCTTCAGCTTCGATGCCACCCACGCCCCAGCCCATGACGCCCAGGCCGTTGATCATGGTGGTGTGCGAGTCGGTGCCGACCAGCGAGTCGCAATAGGCCAGCGTTTCGGCGCCATCGGCGTTGCCGTCAACGGCGGTGAATACCACTTGGCCCAGGTACTCGAGGTTGACCTGGTGACAGATGCCCGTGCCCGGCGGAACCACGCGGAAATTGTGGAGCGCGGTCTGACCCCACTTGAGGAATTGGTAGCGCTCGAGATTGCGCTCGAACTCCAGCTCGGTGTTGATGAGCAGCGCGGCGTCAGTGCCGTACTCGTCGACCTGGACCGAGTGGTCGATCACCAAGTCCACAGGCTGCAGCGGGTTGATTCTGGTCGGGTCGCCACCGAGGGCGACCATGGCGTCGCGCATCGCGGCGAGGTCCACGACGCAAGGGACGCCGGTGAAGTCCTGCAGCAGCACGCGGGCGGTGCGGAAGGCGATTTCCTTGTCGAGGGCGGCCTTCACGTCCCAGCGGGCGAGCGCCTCGACATCGGCGCGCTTCACGAAGGCGCCGTCTTCACCGCGGAGCAGGTTCTCGAGCAGCACGCGCAACGAGAACGGAAGCGTAGAGGAGGTGCTTCCCGGCAGCGCATCGAGGGCGGCGAGATGGAAGTACGCGTACTGACGGACGCCCACCGACAGGGTGGCGCGGCTGCCGAACGAATTGGGATGCGACATGGAAGGGTTGGTCCTGCGCGGGCCTTTCCCCAGGGGTCGACCGCACGCGTTGCTGGACAGAGCCACTCATCGCGCCGTGACGCCGCATTCGCTGCGGTGACCGGTTCCGACGAGGCTACTGGAAATATCGGGCGACGGGGGCGGGAAGGCGAGGGGAAGGGTGGATCGCCGAATTCGGCCCACTTTGCGACTCGGCCCAGAATTCTTTGGCGAACGGCCCGTTCTTGCCCATGGTATCCGGTTGTTGCCCGCCGTGTCCGATGACTTTGGGGCGCTAGGTGCTATGATCGCCTTGCTGAGCGACGGGCGCACTAGTGCCGGGTTCTTAAAGCGCGCGAGGCAATCAGGCCTCGCTCAATGCACGATGCCTGTCGACCGCTGCTGAAATCACGGCGGTCATGCATCGACCCTTAAAAGCAGGAGTTTGCAAGAAATGCAGTTGCCCCCCTAAAAAAGCGGCTCGGCCGCTTCATGCTTCTCACACAGTCTCGGCCGACGCGGATGGTTGGTCTTTCGCGAAAGCAGCAATCGATTGGAATTCTGCTAGTCTCCGTCCTGTTCGCGTGCTCTGAGACGCCAATCGCCGCTGCGGAATCATTCCCTCGCCGTGGTGTCTTTGAGGCTGCCGGAGGTGTTTCCTTTAGCGTTCCAGACTTCGCTGAGAACGGCGTCATCCGAGAACGGAACGGAACCGCAAGTGTGAAGATCTCGTCTGAGAGCGGCGGCTCAGCACCAGTTGGTGTCACAGCTTTGCAATTCGGTGCTGCGACTGGCCGAACCCGGGTGGGCGGTGAGTCGCCTGAGTTGCCTTTATTCGGCAACCAAGCACGCGCAATTGATCGCGGCGGTCTGCCGTTTCAGGAACTCATGCTGCCGACAGAGCGTGTGCTCCGACGCGACATCGAGGGTCATCGTGTCGATATGTACACGGTAAAAATCCTAAGATCGTGCGTGGCCCGTCTCTCGGCATGATCGTAACGGTAGATGGGAGAGTCCGTCAGTTCGTCGAATTTAGTGATTTTCGCGACGGTAAGCCCACCGGAGGGCGAATCGTACGGATCGGCGAACGCGGTGAAGTCCAGACAGATTTGAGGGCAGATTTTCATGGCTTGGACATCGCCAGCAAGTTGACGGCTGCGGACCAGCTCGAAAAGCAACGCCTAACCTCGCGGTTGCTGAATGGACTCGCCAATCTCGTATTACCAGATCAGCTTCACGCACAGGCGGTAGAGGACAACCCTTGCGCGGGGTGGGAGCAGGCGTTGGCGGCTGCAGCGAGTGCGTCAATCGTAGCTGGTATCTTCGCCGGCACGACTGCGGCTGCATGTACGGTGGTCCTTATCTCTTGCCCTGCATTTATCGGCGCCGAGCTAGCCTATCTCGCCTCGCTCGCCCTTGTTGTGTGGACCGAAAACAAGTACCTCGAGTGTACGGCGCTTCATCCCTACTGCTTCGACGGTGGATACATGACGAATGGATCCTGCGAGTCGGGTTCCGGCGGCGGTGGTGGATCGAATGGCAGCGGCAGCGGCGGCGAACCAGGAGGGAGCGGCACCGCGAGCGGTGGGGGGTGGCCCAGTGGCTCGTTGACCTGCAATTGGAACACGTCGTGGGGCTACGATCAATACGGAAACTTCGTCACGCATTCCTGGGTGCAATGCATCTGATGACGCATGCGCCAATACTACGAATCCATGAGGCGTTGACATGACAGAGCCGATCAACACACCCCGAAAGTCTAGGCAGTTCGCGCTCGTGCTTTTTCTGAACGCGTTGCTTCTCCTTGCGGTCACTCTCGCGGTGGCGCTTGGCGGATCTGGCGTCGAGGCACGGCTTATGCCAAGTCTACTCGGCACGTCGTATGGTTTGCTGCTGTGGGGGGCTCGTCTCCTGATATCTCGCACACCTCATCGCGCTGCCTTGTACGCAATAGCTTCGGTAGCTCTCGCGTGCGCCGCGGTTGCCTTCCTGGCGCATGAGCGAGCATACGTCTCGGTGTGGGCGATCTCGGCGATCGCGTGCTTCCTAGCCTTGTGGCTCACCGGACGGCGTTCACTCACTGCTTAGCCTTCGACCCCTGCCCCATGAAGCAACGCCGCTGGCTCCAAGCTGGAGTCCAGCGGCGTGAGCGTTCGGGAGGTATAGCTGCTAAAGGTCGGTCGTATGTTACTAGTCCGTAGCCCTATCTGGTTCGGAGTGTGGCACCTGATTTCTGCGCGCAGAGGGCACCGTCGGGCGCTCGAATGCGCGCCGCCCTACGCGCTGATCTCCAGCACCGCTTCCACCGGAACAGGTTCCGCCGACACCGGCACCACCGAGATCGCCTCCACGGGACAGCAATTCGCCACCGAGCCGTCGGCCGGTGAGAACTCATGCACCCGCACCAGTGCGTACGCCTTGCGCTGCGCGTCGAGCGCCATCAGTCCTGGCGAACGCGCCACGCACAGCGCGCAGCCGGTGCACTTGGCACGATCCACCACGATCTCGACCGACGTGCGCGGGAAGATGCCACCGGGGGCCGTCAGCATGGTGTCCAGATGCGCCAGCGCGCCGTTCATGGCGTCGTAGCCCATCTGCAGCAGCTCCTCCACGTGCGAGAAGCTGAACCAGCCGATGTGCGACACTTTCGGACGCACCAGCAACAGCGGCGGCGTGGTCCAGTGGTCCAGCGTGGCCTGCTGCTGCTCGTGCATCATCATGGTGGCCGCCCGCATAAATATCGACGCAAACCCCTGCTCGGCGATGCCGGTGGCCAGCGGCACGTCGGCGATGCCGACGTCTACCGCGATCAGCGCATCCATGCCCATCGAGGCGATGGATACCGGCAGGTTGTCAGTGGTGCCACCATCGATGCACACGCGATTGCCCACCACGCCCGGCGGAAAGAAGCCGGGGAGCGCGCACGAGGCGTACACCGCATCACGCACCCGCACATCGCGGAAGCCGGGGCGGCCGAACACCAAGGGGATGCCGCGTTCGATATCGACTGCGGTCACCAGGAGGGGTGTCTCGAGTTCCTCGAACGTCCCTTCCGCAACCAGATCGTCGCACAGGGAGCGCAGCGGCGACTCCAGGTAGATCGATCGCGACAGCATGCGATCCATCAGCATGCCCACGTGGTTGATGCGGAACAAGTCGCGACGGCGGAACCGGAGTGCCCGCTCGGTGAGCTCCTCGCTACTGCGGCCACTGGCCGCCGCGGCGGCGATCATGGCCCCGATGCTGGAGCCGGCGTACAGGCGCGGTTTGATGCCGGCCTCACGGATCGCTTTGAGCGCGCCGACGTGCGCCATGCCCTTGAGGGCACCCCCGCCGAAGACGACGCCAATGCGGGGGCGAATGCGCGGGCCACTGCCGCTACCGGTGGCGGTGAACGCCGACGTGAACGTGCCCGTGGACCCGATCGCGGGCCCGTCGCGGTCGATCTCGCGCTCTGCTCCGTGGCCGTTCGGGTTGCCGTTCGGCCGGCCGTTCATGCTGCCGTCATCCACGCGGTACATTCTCCGGTATGCGAGTGCTGCTGGTAGAGGACGACGATACGCTTCGGGAAAGCGCAACGGCCTTTCTGCGGGCGTCGGGGTTCGCGGTGGACGCGGCGGCCACAGGGAAGATGGCCCGTGAACTCGCGGCCGTCAGCCCCTACGACGCCGTGATCCTCGATATCCGTCTGCCCGACGACGACGGATTCGCCCTGTGCAGCGCGTTCCGTGCCAAGGTTCCCGCGCCGCGCGTACTCATGGCCACCGCCCGCGATGGCGTACAGGATCGCATTGCCGGTCTCGATCTCGGCGCCGACGATTACCTTGTCAAGCCGTACGCGATGGGCGAACTCGTGGCCCGGGTCCGCGCGCTGCTGCGCCGTCCGGACAACGCCGCGCCCACGCTATTGCAGGTCGGCGACTTGGTGCTCGACCCGGCTACCCGCGAGGGGCAGCGCGGCGCGCGTGTGATTTCGCTGACCACCAAGGAGTTCGCCGTGCTCGAGGTCCTCATGCGCGCCAGCGGCCGCGTGCTCACGCGCGAGTACATCGGCGAGCACGCCTGGGATGACAACTTCGATCCGATGAGCAACGTGATCGACGTGTACATCGCGCGCCTGCGCAAGAAGGTGGACGGCCCCGACGAGCTGCCGTTGCTCTCCACGGTGCGCGGGGCAGGGTATCGGATGGCGGTACCCAAAGCGTGATGTCGCGGTTGTGATGTCGCTCCCGGGGGAACCGCAGCGCCCACGCATCCGCCTGCGCTTCACGGCCTTGTACGCGGCTACGCTACTCTTCGTGCTTCTGGGCGCTGCGGGCACGTTGCGGTACGCACTCCGCGCCACGCTGCAGCGCGAATTCGACAAGTCGGTGCACGCGTCGGCGGGTCTCGTGCAACAGTTCTTTCGCGTCGAGATCGAGGAGTATCTCACGGTGGAAGCCACGCTCGCTCACATCGCCGGCGAGTTGGTGTTCGAAGATCGCGCGATTCGCCTTCGCAAGCCGGATGGTGCGCTGTTCAAGACTGTCGGCGCCCCGGTGCGTCGGGCGCGTCGCCCGTTACCGGGCCCCGTGCGTACGGTGCGTTTCGCGCTCGATCCGGAACTCGCGCCGAAGTGGGATATCGAAGTCGACGCCAGCGAGGCCAACGTGATGGCGCTGCAGGCGCGCATCGACCGCTGGTTCGGGGTCGGGATTCCGTTGCTGGTGCTCTGCGCGGCCGTGGCAGGATGGTGGCTTACGGGTCGTACCTTACGCCCCGTGGTTCGCATGGCCGACGCCGCGGCACGCATTGCGCCGGCCAGTGGCGCGCGGTTGCCGATCGACGATCCCACCGATGAACTCGGAAGGCTTGGGCTTCGCTTCAACGCCGTGCTCGATCGGCTCGACGGCGCCCTCGCCCAGCAACGCGAGTTCCTGGCGGATGCGGCGCATGAGTTGCGCACGCCGATCGCTCGGCTCCGCGCGCGCGTAGAGGTGGCGATGTTGGCGCCGTCCGCGCCGAACGATACCACCGTGCTGCGCGCGATCGATCAGGAGCTGCGCGATGTGTCGCAGCACGTTGATGAGTTGCTGCAACTCGCGCGTGCCGATGCTGCCGGCGAGGAGGCCGCGATACGTGCCGAGTCGCTGTTTCTCGACGATATCGTCGCCGACGAATTGCCGCGGTGGCAACCGGAGGCGCAGCGTCGCGACATGACCCTCGACTACAGTCTGCTCGAAGAGTCGCCCGTGCTTGGCGATGCCTCACTGCTGCCGCGTCTGGTCAGCATTCTCGTGGACAACGCGATTCGTTACGGCAAGGATCGCGGCACGGTGCGCGTACGTGTGCGGCCCGACAATGGAGCCGCGCTGCTCGACGTCGAAGACGACGGCATCGGTATTCCGCCACACGAGCGTACGCGCGTCTTCGATCGGTTCTATCGAGGCGACGCCGCTCGCATCAAACGTCCCGACGGCAGCGGACTCGGACTGGCGATCGCCGCCTGGATCGTGCGGCAGCACCACGGTACGATCGCGGTGAGTACCGTCGCTGGTGGTGGCACACTGGTGCAGGTGCGCGTGCCGCTTGCAACGAACTGACGAGCCGATGATCAGCCCTCAGCAGACCTGCTGACCTGCCCGGAAGGGTGCGAACGTGGAGGGCTTGGGCTGCGCCGCGCGACGCCAGGCGTCCCGGAGCGAGCGCAGACACTGGGCGGCGCCGACGAAGTCATGGTAGTCCACCGACTCTTCGCACCACGCGTACAACGCGTCGAAGCTCTTGGATGCGGGAGAGTCGAGCTCGAGTGCGCATCGCAGCACACTTATCGCCTCCCGCGAACCGTTGTGGTCGAACGCTTCGCACGCGCGGATGGCGCGTTCGTACGCACGAACCAGCAAGGTGAGGGGATCGGGCGCCTGGTGATCGACGTCGATCACCGCGTGTGAGAAGGCAGGCGTAGGTGCGGGCACAGGGCAGAGAGCTGAGGTCATTTGCACGGCGCGGGACCACTACGCCACAATGGTTACATCGGCTCCAGCCCGTTTCGACTTGAGGGAATCCGAAACCGGAGTGAAACGAACGTCACAATACCGGCCCGACTCAGGGCAGGTGTGATGCTCGGGCCATTCATGGAACGTTCATACATCCATGGTACCTTGGCGCATGAACAAATTTGCAGCTCCGCGGATGGTGCCGACATCGGCGTTGGTGGCCCTCTCGACGTGTCTGGCGATGGTCGCGGCCCCCTCCTCGAGCGCGTGGGCGCAAGCGGCCCCGCTCGACTTGGCCGGCGCGCTGCAACAGGCGCGACAGAGTGGACCGCTTCGCAAGCTCGCCGACGCGCGCGAGTTGGCCGGCACCGGCCGCGTGCGGGAAGCCGGCCAGTGGCCCAACCCCAGCATCGAGTGGCGTCGTGAGAATCTCGGGAGCTCCTTGCAGCCCGACATCTTCGCGACGGCCTATATCCCGCTCGACCTCACCGGCCGACGGCTCGCTCTCAGACAGGCGAGTGGGGCAGGCCGCCAGCGGGTGCGGGCCGACGCGGTGGCCGAGCGACGCGACGCGGAGATCGAAGTGGCCCGGGCTTGGTTGCACGCGGCCGCCGCCGACGGTGCCCTCGCCGTTGCCAGTCGTCAGGTGGAGGCGCTCACCGAGATCGCCGACGTCGATGCCACCCGCCTGCGCGAGGGACTGGTCTCGGGAGCCGTTGGGTTGCGTACCCAGCTTGAGGCCGATCGCGCCCGCGTGTCGCTGGTCACCGCCACCGGCGACGCTGCTCGCGCCCGCGCTCAGCTGGCCCGGGCGATTGGCGTCTCGGCACAGGCGCTGCCGATGCTGGCGGTGCTGGCCGCGCCGGCCATGCCGGCCGCGCCGGACAGCAGCACTGTGAAGACGATCGCGCTCCGGGCGCGTCCGGAAGTGCGAGCCCGCGAATCGGCGCTGCGTGAAGCGCAGCGGCGGTACACGGCCGAAAGTCGCGGTCTGATCGGCGATATGCAGCTGCAAGGGGGATCCAAGCAGACCGGCGGTTTCATGACAGGCCAGATCGGGTTCGCGATGCCGTTCCCGCTCTTCAATCGCAACGACGCCGCGCGGCAGCGGGCCCGTGGTGAGTACGCGGAAGCACAGGCGCTGCGCGACGACATGCTGAATCAGATCCAGGGAAGTGTGAGTGCCGCCTGGCGGGCCTACGTCACGTCGCGCGAGGCCGCGCCGGCCGCGTCGACCTTCGACGCCCGCGGACGGCAGATCGCGCGCATCGCGCGGATCGCATATCGCGAAGGGCACGCCACGCTTACCGAGCTGCTCGATGCCGAACGTGCCGCCACCGACGCCATGAACGCGCACCTCCGCTGGGCCAGCGACGCCTGGCTGGCCCGTCTCGAGTTGGAGCGCGCCCTCGGCGCGCGACTGGACGACTCCAGTCCGCTCGACTTACCCGTGCTCTCCACCCTGCTGACGACCGGATCGTGATCATGCCCTCGACGTGCCCATTCCCGTTGTCCCGTCGACTCGCCGCCGCCGGCATTCTGCTCGGCAGCACGCTGTTCGTCGCCTGTGGCGGATCGTCAGACGCTGCCGGTACGCCGGCGGAAGCCGCGGACGGCGCGGCGGCCCTGCCGACCGCCGATACCGCCACGCTCTCGGCACAAGCGGTCGCGATCGGCGGCTTTACCTATGACACCGCGCGCATGGTCCCATGGCAGTCCGCCGTGACCGTGCCGGGACGTCTGATGCTTGATCCGAGCGCGCTCGAGACCATCGGGTCGATCACCGAGGGTCGTATCACGCACGTACTCGTACGCGTGGGTGACCGCGTGCAGGCGCGGCAGGTGCTGGTACTCATTCACAGTCACGAGATAATGGACGCCCGCGGGGCGCTGGCCGGCGCCATCGCGAAGCTCTCGGCGGCCGAAGCGGAACGCGATCTGGCCATCAGCACCGCCGATCGCGCGGGGCGACTGCTCGACGCCAAGGCGATGTCGCGCGCCGAGGTGGAGCGCGCCGACGTGGCCAAGCGCGTCGCGGTGGCAACCTACGCGCAGGCAGTGGCCGAACGCGATCGCGCGGCCGCGATGATCGACCATCTCGTCGGCAAGGGCAGTGTGCCGGCGCTGGCGGATGAACATGACGTGCTCATTCGGACACCGATTGCCGGCGTGATTACCGCGCGCGAAGCGCAGCCGGGCACGGTGGTGTTACCGGGCACACCGCTGTTGTCGGTGGGCAATCCCGATCGGCTGCAATTGCAGATGCACGTGAGTGCCGAGGCGGCAGAGGGTGTCCAGATAGGAGCAACGGTGAGCTTCGCGCTGACCGAGTCGCCGACAACGACGATGTCGGCCACGGTGACTCGCGTGGCGCCGACGGTCGACACGCTCACCCGCACCATTGAAGTGATCGCGGTCCCGAAGAGCGGTGTGCGCGGTGGACGCGCCGAGTCGTTCGTGCAGGCCGAGATCTCCGGACGCGCGGGCGCGCCGACCCTCGTCGTGCCGTCGTCGTCGGTGCAGGCGCTGGAGGGCGATACCGTCGTTGTCGTGGCCGACCAGCGTGGGGAAGGGCTGCACATCGAAGCCGTGCGTGTTCGGACGGGGCGACGTGCCGGCGACCGCACGGAGATTCTGTCGGGGGTCTCACCGGGGCGCCGCGTGATCTCCGGCAGTGCCGCGATCGCCAAGGCGGAGTTGATCAAGCGTCGTTCTCCAAACGGAGAGTAGGCCGGTGAAAGCCTTGATTCACTTTGCGCTCCACCGTCGCGGCATCGTTGTCGGCATCACGTTGGGACTGATGGCGGCGGGACTGTACGCGCTGCAACACATTGCATTCGATGCATTTCCCGATCTCACTGGCACACGTGTTGAAGTCATCACGGTCGCTCCCGGCATGGCACCGGAGGAAGTGGAGCGGCTGGTCACGTATCCCATTGAATCGTCGCTGATGGGCGTGCCGGATGCCGAAGGCGTTCGATCTGTCTCGAAATTCGGTCTCTCGCTGGTCACGGTGCCGTTCCCGGACAACGTCGATGTGTACTTCGCGCGACAGCTCGTACAGCAACGGTTGAACGATGCAAAGGGCGCATTGCCGGCCGGTGTGGAGTCCGCGCTGGGGCCGGTGTCGACGCCGATGGGTGAGCTGTATCAGTACGTGCTGACCAGCGACTCGCTGTCGCTGACCGAACTCAAGACGTTGCACGATTACACTATACGTCCGCGCCTGCGCACAGTGCGGGGCGTATCGGAGGTCAACTCGTGGGGCGGACTCACCGAGCGCGTGGAAGTGATCGTCGATCCCGTGAAGTTGGCGTCGCGTCGCCTCACGATCGCCGACGTGCACGCGGCGCTCGCCCGGAACACGCTGGCCTTCGGTGGCAGCTACCTCGAGCAAGGCGGCGAACGCTACACGTTGCGAGGCCTCGGCCGCGTGGAGAACACCGACGACGTGCTGCGCGTGCAGGTCGGTGCCTACCTCGGTGCGCCCGTGCGTGTGAGCGATATCGGTACCGTGGTGCTGGGTGCGCTGCCGCGAAATGGCGCCGTGACGCACGACGGCAAGGAAGAAGTGGTGAGTGGCATGGTACTGAAGCTCAAGGGCGCCGATTCGCGCGAAGTGATCAAGCTGGTGCGCGAGCGGATGGCCGAGATTCAGAAGGCGCTGCCCCCGGGCGTAAAAGTCACACCGTACTATGACCAGTCCGATCTCGTCGCGCGCACCACGAGCACCATCGTCCGGAATCTGGTGGAAGGTGGCTTGCTCGTGATCGCGGTGCTCTTCCTGTTCCTGCGCAATGTGCGGGCCGCGCTCATCGTGGCGTCGGTGATTCCGATCTCGATGCTGATCGCCTTCATTGGCATGGGGATCTTCGGCTACTCGGCGAACCTGATGAGCCTTGGCGCGCTCGACTTCGGGCTGATCGTTGACGCCTCGATCGTGATGATCGAGAGTTTCATCCGGCGCATGGAATCGCATCGCGATACGAATCGGTTGGGACTGTTCGAACGCGCAGCAGTCGAGGTGGGTCGACCCATTCTGTTCGGCATCGCCATCATCGTGGCGGTTTACATCCCGATCTTCACGCTCGACGGAATGGAAGGCCGCATGTTCAAGCCGATGGCGTTCACTGTGGTGTGTGCGGTGCTCGGTTCGTTGTTCCTCGCGCTCACCTACGTGCCCGCCGTGGCATCGTGGGCGCTCCGTGACAGCGAGGTCACCCAAGCGCCGTGGCTTACGAAACTCACCGAGCGATATCGCCGTGCGCTCACGGGCGTGATGGCGCGCCCGCAGCCACTGCTCATCACGGCCGTGGTCCTGGTCGTGATTGCCGTCGGCTCGCTATCGAAGATCGGCACCGAGTTCATGCCCAAACTCGACGAGGGCTCGATTCTGATCACCACGCGCCGACTGCCAAGTGTCGGGCTGCAGGATGCCACCAAATTGTCGATGGCGGCCGAGCGCATCGTGAAGCAGTTTCCGGAGGTTGTCACCGTCGTGACGAAGGAAGGTCGCCCCGACCTCGCGACCGAGGCGATGGGTCTGTTCGAAGGCGACATGTACGTGATCCTCAAGCCGCGGAGCGAGCGGGTCACGGCGAAGGATTCGGAGGGATTGGTGGCGGCGCTCGATTCGGCGCTGCGTGCGGTGCCTGGATTGTGGGTGGCATTTACCCAGCCACTCGCCATGCGCCTCGACGAGGCGGAAAGCGGCATCAAGACCGACCTCGGCATTAAGGTGGTTGGCCCTGATCTCGCCCAGAACGAGTCGATCGCGGAGCGCATTCGCGAGATCGTGGCCAGCGTTCAGGGAAGTGCCGATGTGGCCGTGGAGATAGCCGACGGCAGCGGGCAGGTGCGCATGGAGATCAAGCGAGAAGCGCTAGCGCAGTACGGCCTCTCGGTGGCCGATGTGCGTGACGCCATTGAGCTGGCCATGGGCTCACAGGTGGCGGCTGAATTGATCGACGGCTTCCGACGCGTGGGCATCGTGGTGCGTCTCCCCGAGGCCTCGCGGGCCGATGCCGCGAGCCTGTCGCGACTCACCATTCGCGCACCGGGTGGAGAGTTGGTGACCCTTGCGGCCGTGGCCGACTTCCAGACGACCACCGGTCCCGAGATGATCGGCCACGAAGACGCGCAACGGCGTTCGCTGGTGCTCAGCAACGTGCGTGGACGCGACTTGGGCAGCTTCGTGCAGGAAGTTCGCGCGCGCATCGCCCGCGTCATCACGCTGCCCTCCGGTGTGTTCCTCGAGTGGGGCGGTCAATACGAGAATCAGCAGCGCGCCATGTCGCGCCTCACGCTCGTGGTGCCGAGCGCGCTGCTGCTGATCTTCGGGCTGCTCTACCTTTCGTTCCGGTCCATTCCGCAGGCGCTACTGGTACTTCTAAATGTCCCCTTCGCCCTAGTCGGTGGTATTGCCGCGCTTTGGGTGCGGGGACTGAATCTCAATCTCTCGGCCAGCATCGGATTCATCGCGCTCTTCGGCATCGCGGTGCTGAACGGCGTGGTCATGGTGGAGCATCTCAATCATCTTCGTCACGAGTCTGACGAGCACAAGCAGCGCATGCTCGATCGCATTCTGATGGGAGCGGCCGATCGGTTGCGCCCGGTGCTGATGACGGCGCTTGTGGCCAGCCTCGGCTTCGTGCCGATGGCCGTCAGTACGAGTCCGGGCAGCGAAGTGCAGCGACCGTTGGCCAGCGTCGTGATCGGTGGACTGATCACGAGCACCGTGCTCACGCTGTTCGTGCTGCCCGTGCTGTACGGCTGGTTGGAAGTACGCCGGGAGGCTCGTCTGGCACGCCGCACGGCGGCCCGCCAGACACACACCGCTCCGCTACCGGCTACTGGTTGAGATAGCGGTACAGGCCCACGAGGCCGATGCCGGCGCCGGTCAAGATGATCACGGTGCCGGTATCACCATCGACCACGGTGCCCACGAGCAGGGTGGCGAGGCCGAATACCATCAGCGTGACGCTGCTGTTACGGCTTTTTTTCATGTGCATCATCGGCGCCGTCGCCGAATCGGCGACATAGCGCTGCAGGCCCACAGCGCGCGCGGTGGTAAGAGGGCCGATCACACTGTCGAGCATCATGGATGACGGCGCGGTAGCCGGCGTACTCACGGTCGCGGGCGCCATCACGAGCGTCGGCGCGGCGGGGGCGGTCAGCGGCGCGATATCCTGCGCAGCGCCAATCGACGGCAGAATCAGGGCCGTGGCGAGGGCTGCCAAAATGATGGTGCGGGAGCGATGAGCCATGTAATCTCCGGTGTTTTGAGTGGGAAGACAGCAACCCCCTGCTCAGCAACGATCGTGCCGAGAGGCCACTCGTGGCGCGCAACGATCAGGCTGCATGGGCCAGCGGGACACCTGCAGCGACTCGTTCCACGCGTTATCCTTGAGTCGTGACTACCGCTTCCGACACGCTGCTCCGATTCCGCGACGCCTTCCCGATCCTCGGGACGTCCACCTATCTCGTCTCGAATTCGCTCGGGGCCATGCCCGCAGCAGTGACCGACCATCTCGGCGACTACGCGCGGCAGTGGCAAACGCGTGGGGTACGCGCGTGGGCAGAAGGCTGGTGGGAACTGCCGGTGAAAATGGGCAACGAGATCGCACCGCTGATGGGCGCGGCTCCCGGTACGGTGGTCATGGTGCCCACGGTTACACAAGCGATGAGCAGCATTCTCTCGGCCATCGACTTTCCCGTGGAGCGCAACGAAGTCGTCATGACCGCGCTCGACTTTCCGTCGGTGCGCTACGCCTATGATGCGCTTGCCCCGCGTCTTGGCGCGCGCGTCACGGTGGTGCCCAGCGACGACGGTATCGCGATCGATCTCGACCAGATCCTCGCCGCGATCACTGAGCGCACGCGACTCGTGGCGATCTCGCATGTGCTCTTTCGTTCGGCGTACATCATGGATGCCGCGGCGATTTGTGCGAAGGCGAAATCGGTGGGGGCGCTGGTCGCGCTCGACGCGTATCACAGCGTGGGCGTGATCCCGGTGGATGTGCAAGCGATCGGTACCGACTTCCTCTGCGGTGGCGTGTTGAAGTGGTTGTGCGGCGGACCCGGCGGATGTTTTCTGTACGCGTCGCCTCAGGCGAGCGCAGAGTTGGCCCCGGCACTCACCGGATGGCAGGCGCATCGCGCGCCGTTCGCCTTCGCCGACACCATGGAGTACGCGCCGGGCGGCTGGCGCTGGCTCGGTGGCACGCCGGTGGTGCCCGCGCTGTTTGCTGGTCTTGAAGGGCCACGCATAATTGCCGAGGCGGGACTCGACGCCATTCGCGCCAAGAGCATACGGCAGACCACGCAATTGATCGCGATGGCCGACGAGCGAGGCTGGCGGGTGCATGCGCCGCGCGCGGCAGAGCGGCGCGGCGGCACGGTGGCGTTCGACGTGCCGCATGCCGCCGAAGTGGCTAAAACCTTGCTCGCGCGCGATGTGGTCATCGACTATCGCCCGGGCGCGGGCATTCGTGTGGCACCGCATTTCTACACGACTGATGCCGAGCTGGAGGCATGCGTGGCGGCGATGGATGACATTCTCGCCACCGGTGCCTGGCAGGCCTTTGCCGGGGTGCATAGCACGGTCACTTAAGCGGGCGTCGAACGCACCACCTGACCATGTCCTCCCGGATCATTCACGCCCCCTGACTCAGAGACGATAAATGCGCCGACCAATCATCCGCCCAGGAAACTGCGCAAGCAGTACTCGAACACTGCGTACCCGATCGCGGTGCTCGAGTTCGACGACGCAACCGCCTGACAAAATCATTGTGCGGTCGACGTTGCGACCTCGAGGTTCGCGCTGTAGACTCGAGGTGTGCATGAGAGCCGAGTGCGCACGCGTAGCACCGTAGTCATCGAGGCCGCCTTCGCCAGCGGAGGCGCTGTCGTCGCCCTCGAGAGCTCGGTGCTCGCGCAGGGACTGTTACCGCCACACAATCGCGACGCCGCCGAGCGAATGCTCGCAGCCGTCGAGGCCGCTGGGGCGACCCCGGTGATCACGTCCATCGTGAAAGGCGTACCGTCGTTCGGGCTCGAACCCGTAGATCTCGAGCGGTTTCTGGCCCGCGATGGCGTGCGAAAGGTGTCGTCACGCGATCTGGGTGTCGCCATCGCACAGCATGCCGACGGAGCCACCACGGTGGCCGGCACCCTCGCCTTGTGTATGCTGGCCGGCATCGAAGTCTTTGCCACCGGCGGCATTGGTGGCGTCCATCGCGACGCGCCGTTCGACGAGTCCGCCGACCTGGTCGCCCTCTCGCACACCCCGGTGATCGTGGTGTGCGCCGGCGCCAAGTCGATTCTGGACTTGCCCGCCACGCTGGAACGTCTCGAAACGCTGGGCGTCCCCGTGGTCGGGTATCGCACGCGCGAGCTGCCCGGTTTCTTCTCGATGAACACCGGCCTCGCGCTCACGGCGTCGCTCGATACACCTGACCAGATTGCCACGGCATGGCTGGCCCATCGCGCACTGGGATGCCGCAGCGCGATGCTGGTGGTGCAGCCGCCACCGGCGGGCAGCGCCCTGCCGGCTCACGTAGTGAACGACGCCACCGATGCGGCGCTGGCCGCCGCACGTGCGGCCGGCGTATGCGGGGCGGCCGTCACGCCGTTTCTGTTGGCCGACATTCAGCGACGCACTGAGGGACGATCGGTGGTCGCCAATCTGGCGTTGCTCGAGAACAACGCCACGCTGGCGGGTCGAATCGCCGTGGCGCTGGCCGCCGCGCGTGTCGAAGCGGCCCCGTTATGAGTCGACTGTGTGCAGGTGCAGGTGCAGGTGAAGGGCTCGACGAGGCAACACGAGTGAACGAAGCACGAGGCGCACGGTATTATCCGGTAACCCGCTCGCTCCGGAGGTCTGAGAGACAATGCCTACCCCGTTCCTGAGTTCCGAGGAATACGATGAGCGCGCCCACGCCCTCTACAACGAGGGCAACTACGACGAGGCGCTCACCCTGTTGCGCGAAGCCATCGCGCTGTATCCGAATGCCGTCGAGCTCCATGTCGGTTTCGGCTACGCACGGCTGGCCCGGGAGGAGTACGCCTGGGCTCGACGCAGCTTCGAGGAAGCGCTGGTATTTGATCCCGACCATGAGGACGCCCTAGCCGGTCTTGGCGAGGTGCTGCTCAAGTTCGGTCAGCTCGATGCAGGACTTCGCGCGTTCGAGAAAACGGTCACCTTGGGGTACGACGATGACGTCGATCTCATGCTCCAGATCGGGCGCGCGCTCTTCCGTGAAGGCTTCGTGGACACCGCACTCACGTATTTCGATCGTGCCGTGGCGCACGCGGACGACTCGGCAGAGGCCGTCGCTTGCGTTGGCTACGCGCAGCACCGCATGGGACGCGACGCGGAGGCGGTCGCGTCGCTCACCCGCGCGCTCGACCTTGATCCGCAGCTTGTGGAAGCACGCGTCTATCTCGCGAATTTGATGTACGATGCCGACGATCTCGACGAGGCGCTGGTGGAATTCGAGAAGACCAAACCGGAAGACCACTGGGACGAACTGGGCATCTGGCGCTTGGTCGAACTCAAGAAGTCGGTGTACAAGCTCGAGGACACCGATGGCGAACTGAAGCCATGGGAAGCTCGACTCGTCGAGTTGGCCGGCGAGACCGATGACATTGACGACCTGCTCGAAGAAGTCGAGCAGTCGATGATGGAACAGGACGCCGAGGGAGTTCCCGCGGCGCAAGGACAACTCGAGGCACTGGGCAGCCTGCTTACCGGTCTGGTGAACCAACACCAGGGTGAGCAGGGTGAGCCTGCTTCCACCGACGTGCTCGCGGCGGAGACTTCTCACCGCGTGATCATGCGCGATGGTAGCGTGTTCGAGGGCACCTGGGAGGAGATCGTGCGGGCGCTGCGCGACGCGCGCGACGCCGGTCGCCCCCTCGACGAATACATGGCCGCCGAGGCGCGGCGCTACTATGGCGCCACCGGGAAGCAGGTCGCGTCCGACGCACCTGAAGCGTTTCTGCGCGGCGGTGCCGACGCCGGTATGCTCCGAATCGACCGTTAGCGTGTGGTCCTGTCGGCGGGGCCTGGCGCGGTGACCGCAACATGGTCACGGACGACGGGTATGCAATGATATGACAACCGGATTCGAACCGACCACTTCCGACGCACGCGCCGCGCTCAACGCGGCGCGTTTCGTGTTGGGCCCCGAGAGTACCACACCGGCCCCGGGTGTGTGGGGGAGTGCCCAGCAGGTGCTGCGCGCGATCACGACGCGCCCAGAGCTCAGCGGACAGGCGCTGATCGGTGAGGCACGCCGCCTGGGCGCGCTCAACCTCAGTGATGCACACTCGTTGGTGGCGCTACTCACGTGGGCCGACGCCTCCGATCGTCCCGCCGAGAGTGAATCGGAGCGCACCCTGTTGCGCGAGGCGTTGGCCGCGCTCGAACACGCGGTGCAGATGAATCGCTCGACGGTATCCGACGCGCCACTCCGCCCCACCGTGCATGACATGCCCGCGATCGGCATACCTGCGATCGGCGTCGATCCTCGGGCTCCGCGCGAACCGTATGCCGCCGGCGTATCCGATACGCCTACGCCTATGTCGCGGCGCGTGCCGCCGGGACTCATCATCGGCGTGCTGGTCACCGTCTTCGTGATCGCGGCCGGCGCGTGGTGGATGCTGTCCCAGCGCTCAGGTCGCGCGTATCGCGACGGCGTGGCGGCGTATGGTCGTGGTGCCCGTGAGGTGGCGCGCACCGCCTTCGCGCAGGCCGCACAACGGCATCCCGACGACGCCGGTCCGCTGGTCTTTCTTGGACGTATGTCGCGCGAAGAAGGCGATCTGCCGCGGGCGCGTCGCTTCCTGACCACCGCTGTGCGCATCGCCCCCACCAGCGCGCTCGCCACCCGCGAACTCGGGTCGGTCATGCTGGCCGAGGGTCAGCCTGAAATTGCGCGTCGCTTCTACGTGCGCGCGCTCCAGCTCGATCCCACCGATCGCGTCGCGCAGGGATTTCTGGGCTGCGCACTGTTCCGCCTCAGTCGTTTCGACGAGGCACGTCGGTGGACCGATCGCGCCGGACCCGGTGACTGGTCCCGCTGTGTCGCCGCCATGCCGCTCCCGATGCCTGTGCCCGGTTTGGGCTATCCGACTTTGCCCCCACGATGACCACACGTATTCAGCGGCCGAGCGATGCGCTCGCGCTGCATCATGAGACCGTTCGCGAGGTTCTTCCGAATGGCCTGACGTTGCTCGTCCGGCGCGATTCGTCGGCGCCGGTGGTGGCCATCGTGACGCACGTCAAGGTCGGCTACTTCGACGAATCCGACGACGTGGTCGGCATCGCGCACGTGCTGGAGCACATGTTCTTCAAGGGCACGCCCACGCGCGGCGTGGGACAGATCGCGCGCGAAACGAAGGCCAACGGCGGCTATCTCAACGCGCACACGATCTACGATCACACCACATACTACACGGTGCTGCCGTCGTCGTCGTTCCGGCAGGGACTCGAGATTCAGTTCGATGCCTACGCGCGATCGGTGATCGACGCCGAGGAGCTCGCGCGTGAACTCGAGGTGATCATCGAGGAGACCAAGCGCAAGCGCGACACGGCGTCGGCAATGGCCATCGAGACACTATACGCCACGCTGTTCGACCGGCATCGTATCCGGCGCTGGCGCATGGGCAATGAACCCGAGCTGCGCGCGCTCACGCGTGAGCAGCTCATGGCGTTCTACAAGCGCTGGTATCGCCCCGACAACACCGTGCTCTCCATCGTCGGCGATGTCGACATCGACGAGGTTCGCCGTGAAGTGGCATCGCGGCATGGGCAGTTGGACAACGGCACGCCGCCGCGCGAGCCCGGACCGATCGAAGTGGCGCCGCCGGGATTCCGCCTGCGTGAGTGGAGTGGTGACATCGCGCAACAACACGTCGCCTTCGGCTGGCGCACACCGTCACTGGAACATCCCGACGCGCCGGCGCTCGACCTCGCCGGCCTCGCACTCGGATCGGGACGCGCGTCGCGCTTCTATCGCGCCATTCGCGAGCGTCAACTGGCCTCCTCGGTGTCGGCGTGGGACTACACGGCCGGTGATGTCGGCGTGTTCGTGGCGCACACGGAGTCGCCGGCCGTGCATGCGCTCACCGCCACGCGCTACCTGTGGCGCGAGTTGCAGGCGGCGCGCACACAGGGCTTCCGACGTAGCGAGGTGGCCCGAGCCCAGAGCATCACCGAGGCGCGATGGCTGCGACGGCTCGAGAGCATGGACGGTCAGGCCACCTACCTCGCGTCGTGGGAAGCCGAGGGGGGGCTCGATCTCGCCAGTCGCTACTACGACGCGCTGTTGTCACTCGCGCCGCGCGACTTGCAGAACGCGCTCGAGACCCACCTCGATCCCGAACAGGTCGCGGTGATTTCCTATCGTCCCAACGGCGCAGCGCCGTTGGCGGAGCACGAAGCGGCGTTACGCGAGATGCTGCGGGCCGTGGAAGGGCAGGGCAGCAGTGTGCTGGCCGATCCCGACGTGCTCACGCCGCTGTCCAGTGATGTGATCGGCGAAACGGTCGGTGACGTGATCGGGGCACCGGCGGTGCACGTGGGCCTGCGCGCCGAACGCGTGGAGCGCGACGTGCACGTGTATCGCACCTCTTCAGGCGTGCCGGTACTCGTCCTGCCGCGGCCGGGATCGTCACTCGTGAACGTGGGCGTAATTCAGCGCGGTGGCTCGTGCGTGGAGCCGGCGTCACTCGAGGGGCTTTCGCGGATCACCGCGCAGGCGATGCTCAAGGGCACCGAGCGGCGCAGCGGCGCCCGCATCGCGGAGCTCGCGGAGGAGTTGGGCAGCAGCATCGGCGTAAGCGCCGCCCTCGAAAGTGCTGGATGGACGATGTCGGTGCCGGTGCGGCACTTCTCCGCGGCCACGGAACTGCTGGGTGATGTGCTGCAGCATCCCGTGTTCCCTGAGGAAGGGGTGAACACCGAGCGCGCGCTCGCGCTGGCAGAAGCGACGCGTGCACGAGACGACATGTATCGCTGGCCGATGCGTCTGGCGTCGATCGCGGCGTACGGAGCGCATCCGTATGCGCGATCGGTGATCGGCACGGAAGCCTCGCTGGCGCAAGTCGACAGTGCAAGCGTGCATGCCTTCCATGCCGATCACATCGCGCGCGGCGCCTCGGTGATCGCGGTGGTGGGCGATGTCTCTCCACAGGATGCGGCCGACGTGATCGAACGCGCGTTTCCGCTACTACGCTGGCAGGACGAAGTCGCACCGGCGCTGGTGCCGTGGCCAGACCAGGCGCACGTGCTGCACGAGGAGCGCACGAAGAAGCAGACGGCATTGGCGATGTTGTTTCCGGGGCCGTCGCGCTACCACGACGATCGCTTCGCCGCGCGGGTGCTGTCGGCGGTCGCGAGCGGACTCGGTGGACGTTTCTTCGAACAGCTGCGCGACAAGCAATCGTTGGCGTACACCGTGAGCGCGTTCCCTATCGAGCGCCGCGCCGGTGGTGCCTTCGCGGCATACATCGCGACGTCTCCGTCGCGCGAAGAAGAAGCACGCAACGGATTGCTGGGCGAGTTTGTAAAACTGTGCGAAGCCGCCCCCAACGACGAAGAGATGGAACGGGCGCGGCGCTATCTCATCGGCACCCACGCCATTGCGCAGCAGTCGGGGGGCAGTGTGCTGGGCGAGCTGGTCGACGCCTGGCTGTTCGGCGAAGGACTCCACGAACGACACGAAGTCGTTCATCGATTGGCGGCGGTGCAGGGCGACGACGTGTTACGCATGGCGCGCGCATCGTTCGATCCGTCGCGCATGGCCGAAGGCGTCGTACGCGGGATGGCAGTGTAAGCTCAGGGCGGTAACACAGGTCGCACGTCTCGCATCTGACGCGCGGCGATAGACAGCGCCGGTACGCTGCTCCGAATGCGGCCGTTGGCGGCGCGGAGTCCCACCCATCCGTCATAGTCGGCTGGCTCGCCGATGATTGCCGCGCTGACCCAGGCGCGACGCGATCCCCACGCGAGCGCGTGTCGAATCGCCGCCAGCTGCGCCGCATCGCCATGGGCATGCGGAAGTCCACCCACCGTGACCAGCCAATGCGGCTGCGCGCCTCCGCCGCGGGTCACGGCGCGCTGATGCCATCGATCGAATGCCCGCAGTCGCGCATCGACCGCTGGCAATCCGGAGAACGACGGAAACGACACGGCACCCAGCAGTGCCACAGGCGACGACGGCATCGATGCCCAGGTGTACACGGCGCTGTCAGTGGCATCGAGTCGCGACGCGCTCCAGCCCATCAGCGTTCGCGGACGCACGCGCTTCACGGTGGCGGCGCTCCGCAGGAGCAGCGCACGCCACCAATCGGATGAACGCGGTGTGGTGCCGAGGATGGACGGCAGTGGGTCGTTGAGTCCCGGGAAGATCACATCGGGTCGGATGCGAAGCAGCACCCGCTCCACGGCCGCCTGTCGCTCGGCGTCGTCTGGTGCGGCCACGCCGCGCGCGATGCGCAGGGCCACGGCGATCTGCACGCTGTCGTCGCGCAGCGGCTGCAGCACCCGCGACAACGAGTCGAGCGCGCCGCCCCGCCAGCCGTCTTCATCGATCACGACCAGCACCACTTCCGGCGCGAGTTGCTCGATGAGACGCCGGTCGGCCTGCACGGCACGCGCTGGCGGTGCACCGTCGAGTACGGGAAAGATCCGCATGCCGATCACGAAGTCACCGGAGGGTCGCGCCTGCATCGGTTCGGCGTAGGCGGTCTCATAGCTGCGGACCGCTGCAATGCCGCGGGGCCACTCGAGCGCCAGCAGCGTGGCCAGCGCGGTCGCCGCGAGCACGAGTAGCGCGCGCGCGGCACCCGAGAGCCTCCAACGGGCCGGATACGCCGGCGCAATCATGGGCACCAGCATGGCGAGTGGTGACACGAGTGCGGCGCGTCCCGCAGTCATGCCGAGGATGACATCGCGAGCCGACACCGCCGCTTGCAACGGCAGCGGGGCGACGCCGTGCTGCGACGCGAGATAGTCGCCGATGGCTATCACGGCGATCACGACATCGTACAGCAGGATCGGCAGCGCCACGACCACCGACACCAAACGCGAGAGCAGAGAGTAGAGCACCTGCAGCACGAAGGCACAGGCGATCATCGGCATCAACCACGTTATACCTGAGATCGTTCGTGCGCCGGTCTCCGTGCCCGTGGCGACGGCGACGAGCAGGGCAGGCGCCACCAGCAGTCCGCAAAAGGCGGTGAGATTGGTGAAGACCCGCGGTGCTTCACGGCGGGCGGCGATCCAGCCGGCGAGCGCGATATCCCACGCCAGCACAGCCAACGCTACGCCCAGCACCAGGAGTGCAAGCGGATCTGTCATGCGGGCACGATAAACGGGGCGCGGCGTCGCTGGCACCCCGACCCCGGTCGTCGGTATTTTTCGACATGGCCCACACGGAGACTCCGACCGTTCTCACGGTACCCAACCTGGTATCCACATCGCGCGTGGTGCTGGCGGTGGGTTTTCTGGCGATGGATGCCGTCCCGGTACGACTGGCCCTGATCGGCGTGGCCTCGCTCACCGACTTTCTCGATGGGTGGATCGCTCGTCGCACCAAAGTGGTGTCCCGTTATGGCGCACTGATCGATCCCGTGGCCGACCGCTTCTTTGTGCTGTGCGTGGTGATTGCCTACGTGGTGGGCGATCAGCTCACGGTGTGGCAGGCGGTTGTGATTTTCTTTCGTGACATCATGTCGCTGATCGGCTGGTTCACAGCCCGCAACGTGAGCTGGCTACGTCCCATCCGTTTCCGCGCGCGGCCGCTGGGCAAGGTGGTGACGGCGCTACAACTGCTCACGTTCATCGCCGTCCTCCTGGCGCCCTCCACCGTCGATCCGCTAGTCATCCTCGTGGGCGTGCTCGGCCTGATCGCCACGGTGGACTACACGTTGATGCTCTGGCGCGAGCGGGTACGCTGAGCGGCGCCGCGAGAACTGATCAGACCACGAGAAAAGGATAATAGCGCCTCAACGCGCAGCGGTTCTCTTTTTCTCTTTTTCTCTGTGTGATCTGTTCGGATGATCCAGTTGCACCGATCCAGTGCTGCTGATCCAGTGCTGGCGGCACGATACAAACGACGAACGCCTCCCGGAGGAGGCGTTCGATGTATTTCGTATAGTGCGTCAGCAGCAGCTGAGGCAGATATGTCAGGATGATCTGGACACCGGGGCCCGTTGGGTCCGGCGCCGGATGAAGCAATCAGACCGCAGCCGCTTCCTGCGCCTGCTTCCTGGTCGGCTGGGCAAATCGCTCGCCCAACGTGCGTAGTTCGGCAATCTCAGGAGCCTTGATCTCCGGGTACCGACCCGTGAGATACTCCATCGTGCCGTCGAACCACTCCTTCTGGTCGTCGGGGTGACACCCGATCACACCACACTGCATGATCTGCTGGAAGAGCTCGTCACGGGCCTCCTGATACGGAGAGGGCACCATGGCGTCACGACGCGGACGAAGCTTGGGCTTGGCCATTTCCTCTGGGTAGTACGTCGAACATCGCTGCCGGGGAACTCCGGGCTAGCCTGTAAAATCTAACCGATAAGACACCAGCTTTCCAGTGGCGTCCCATCGATGCTACGCAATCCACGCTAGTAATGTTGAGATCAAGGCCGCGGGCGCATCCTCTGCCACGAGCGCGCCACAGGGGTGCACGGCGAGCGGACGCACCGATGCCAAGGGGAGTACACGGCGCCACTGCTCGATGCGCGCTGCGAGGTCGTCCTCGACGTCTCGCACGGCGGTCCAAAGCAGGATATCGGCGCGCACGTCGCCAAGGCGTTGCCGTTCGTCGGCGCCGAGCGTGACGGCGCTTGCGCGCTGCAGCAGTTGCGCGGCGCCGCCGCTTCCCACGAACGGGGCCAGATAACGCGCCACCAGCAGATCGGGCATGTTGACCGGGTCGGATACGGCGTTGCGCAGCAGCGGCTCCAGCAGCGGACGGGCGCCGAACAGGGTGTTCGCGGTGAGTGCCGACAAGGCCGACGTGCGCTTTAGCGAACGAATAACGGGCCCGGGAAGGTCGTCGGGGTCGAGTGGTTCCAGCAGCGCCAGTTTAGCGGCCCGCTCCGGACGCTGGGCCGCCAGCAGGAGCCCCACCAGCGCGCCCATGTCCTGTCCGACCACGGTCACCTCACCCAGCCGCAGGGCGGTCAGGGCGCGTTCCACGTACTCGGCCTGTATCGCCAAGCCGTACGCCGCGTCGGCCGGCCGATCGGACTCCCCATGACCCATGAGGTCGATGGCCAGCGCCGTGAGCCCCGCCTCGGCCAGGCGCGGCGCGATCGCCCGCCACAGAAAGCTGCAGCTGCCGAATCCGTGCAGGAGCACGACGGCTGGTCCCGCCCGTCCCACCCGTTCCACGTGCAGCGAGCCTGCACCCACAGGAATGCGAAGATGTTCGGTGTACATGGCCTCGGGGCAGCGGGGATCGGACCGTCGCTGGAGGATAGCGCCGACGCCCGTCGGACAGATAGCTTACCGCCGCAGCAACTGTGGTCTGTGCGCAGCGTGCTCTGTCACGACGAAGTGCGCTGCACCGACGACAGGCCTGAAGTGGAGGAACATCGCCGTCTGGTCGACGAAGCCCGTCGTTCCGACGAGAGCGCATGGGAACCGACCGGCTGGACGCCGGAAGACGACGAGGAGATCGAGTGGTAAAGGCAACCAAAAAGAAGTCGAACAACGCGTTTTTGCCGATCGTGCTGGTGGTGCTCGCCGTCGGTGGCGCGGCCATCTACTACAAGGTGCAGAACAAGCCGAAGCCGATCGAGCTCGCGCCCGGCACCCCGCTGCCCACGGCGGAAGGCTACCTGCGTGGCGATCCGAATGCACCGATCACGATCATCGAGTTCGCGGATTTCGAGTGCCCGGGCTGTGGCCAGTTCGCCACCCTTCAGGGGCCCGACATCAAGACGCGCATCGTCGACGCGGGGCTCGCGAACTTCCGCTTCTACGATTTCCCGCTCACCTCGATTCACCAGAACACCTTGGCGGCGCACCTCGCGGCATCGTGCGCGGACGATCAGGGTAAGTTCTGGGAAATGCACGACAAGCTGTTCAACGGGCAGATGGACTGGAACACCCAGGCGACGACGAACCCACGTAAGGTATTCGGCACCTATGCTGGCGAGCTCGGTCTCGACATGACGGTGTACAACAGCTGTTTCGACACACAAAAGAATCTACCGAAGATTCAGGCGAACGCGGCGGCCGGTACGGAGCGCGGGGTGAGCAGCACGCCGACGTTGGTTGTCAACAACAAGCTCTATGCGGGTGGACTGACCTACGACCAGCTGAAGAAGTTGGTGGACAGTCTGCGCACGGAAGCGCCGACGGCCGCGGCGATGCCGTCAAATACGGACTCCCTTAAGAAGTAGGGCCGAATGGCGTAACGCGGTACGGCGTACCGAGCGGCTTACGCCCGCCGCCTCGCGGCCGCTTCATCGAGTCGCAATCTCGGCATAGGCACCGCTTCGGCGGTGCCTTCGTCGTTCGCGGCGTTCAAGGTCGGCGCCTGCACCAACGCTTCGCCCAGTGCCACCAACGCACGCGTGGCCACGACCGCAGCCAGCGGATCGGGCACGGCCATCTCACGGACGTAGATGTCGAGCGCGCGTTCGTAGCCCACGTCGGTGGAGAGCGTGTCCACGAACAGCAGGGCGTTCTCCACGTGGGTGCGGATCAGCGCTTCTTCGGAGCGTGCCTGCACGAGACGCAACCGCTGTTCGGCGTCGGCCGACAGCTTGCGGGGGAACAGCGTCTCAGGAAACAGTTTGTTCAGAATGGACATATAGGTACTGACGAATGTGAGCGCGCAAGTGTTTCGCCTGCTGTGACCACGATCACTACCCACGCGAATCTCGCGCCACATCCCTTTGGGAGAGATCGTGGTACAGGCGGCCTGCCGGGTGGGCCGTGGTCTCCCCTTCGCGGCTTTTCTGCGGAAGGATGGCTGCGCGCCGGGAAACCGCGCGACGGGAAACCGCGCGACGGGGGTGAACGGCGAGGCGAGCGTGCGGTGCGGGAGCTGTGATGGTCATGCACCCGCCAAGACCCGCGCGGAGTGGCTCACCCCAAGCGCCGCGCCACCCCACCCCCTGTGCCGCCGCCAAGCAATGCCTGCCCCCACGAAGGAGAGCGTTCCTCCGCGCCCACCCCCCGCCGCTGCCACCCTCGCCAGCCCGCGCGCGACGGGCGTCCCGTGAGCCGATCTCTGCGGGGGCCGCTCGTCACCTGCGCGGTGCACCCCCCCGTCCCCCCGCAGCAAGCGGCGAACGGGATCGACCCGGAGCAGCCCGGGCGATCGCCGCACACCAGCGCAGTCCCAGCGCAGTAATCAGCTCTCCTGCGCCTCATACTGATCCTTCAGCGAAGCCACCACGGAAGGATCGGCCAGCGTGGTCGTGTCACCAAGCGCGCGACCCTCAGCGATGTCCCGCAGCAAGCGACGCATGATCTTGCCCGAGCGTGTTTTCGGGAGATCGGCGCTGAACAGAATGTCGTCGGGCCGGGCCAGCGCGCCGATCTTCATCGCCACATGCTCGCGCAACTCGTCGCGCAAACTGCCGCTTTGCGTGAACCCGGCGCGCAACGTCACGAACGCCGCGATCGCCTGACCTTTGATCTCGTGCGTTTTGCCGACCACCGCCGCTTCCGCAACGGCCGGGTGATCGACCAGCGCGCTCTCCACTTCCATCGTGCCGATGCGATGACCCGCCACGTTCAGCACGTCGTCCACGCGACCCAGAATCCAGAGATAACCATCCTCGTCGCGCTTGGCGCCGTCGCCCGGGAAATACAGATCGGGACGGCCCGGCCACTTCGTAAAATACGTCTCCACGTAGCGCGCGTCGTCCCCCCAGATCGTGCGCAGCATGCTCGGCCACGGATGCGTGATCGCGAGCAGGCCACCACCTACGCCGATCTCGTTGCCGGTGCTGTCGAGCAACGCCGTCTTGATGCCCGGGAACGGAGTGGTAGCGGAGCCGGGCTTCGTGGCAGTGACACCAGGCAGCGGGGTAATCATGATGGCGCCGGTTTCCGTCTGCCACCACGTGTCCACGATCGGGCAACGCTCCTGACCGATATGTTTGTGATACCACATCCACGCTTCCGGATTGATCGGCTCACCCACCGATCCCAGCAATCGCAGTTGAGAAAGGTCGTGCTTCTCGACGTACGACGAGCCCCACTTCATGAAGGCGCGCACGGCCGTGGGCGCGGTGTAGAAAATCGACACGCCGTAGCGCTCGCAGATCTGCCAGAAGCGATCCTTGTCGGGCCAGTCGGGCGCCCCTTCGTAGACGACCTGCGTGGCACCGTTCGCGAGCGGTCCGTACACCAGATACGAGTGGCCGGTGATCCATCCGATGTCGGCCGTGCACCAGAATACGTCTTCTTCTTTCAAGTCGAACACGTACTTGGTGGTGCTCGCCACGCCGGTGAGGTAACCACCGGTCGTGTGCACGATGCCCTTGGGTTTCCCGGTCGTGCCCGACGTATAGAGAATGAACAGCAGGTCTTCCGCGTCCATCACTTCGGGTTCGCAATACTTCGGCACTTGTCGCTTCAATCGATGCCACCAGTGGTCGCGCCCGTCCACCATCTCGGCGAATGTTTCGTCGCCCACGCCGCTGCGACGACGCATCACCACGAGCACATGCTCGATGGTCGGGCATCCCGTGATGGCTTCGTCGGCATTGCGTTTGAGCGGCACGACCTGTCCACGACGATAGCCGCCGTCGGCCGTGATCAGCACCTTGCACCCGCAATCGTTGATGCGGTCACGCAATGATTCCGGCGAGAAGCCGCCGAATACCACCGTGTGCACGGCGCCGATACGCGCGCAGGCCAGCATCGCGAAGATCGCTTCGGGAATCATCGGGAGGTAGATCGCCACGCGATCACCCTTCACCACGCCCAGCTTCTTCAGCATGTTCGCCGCGAGATTCACTTCGCGGTACAAGTCCCAATACGTGTACGTGCGACGGTCACCGGGTTCGCCTTCCCAGATGATCGCGGCCTTGTTGCGACGCGGCCCATTGATGTGGCGATCGACACAGTTGACCGAGGCATTGAGCTGTCCGCCCTGGAACCACTTCGCATGCGGCGGCGTCCATTCGAGTACCGAATCCCACGGCTTGCTCCACGTCAATTCGCCGGCCTCGCGCGCCCAAAAACTCACTGGGTCCGTCGCCGCGTCGTCTGCCAAGCGCGAATCATGTACACGGGCCGTGGCGCGGAAGGCGTCAGGGGAGGGGAAGGAGCGCGTTTCCTGCAGGAGGACGTCGATATCGCTCATGGAGACCTGGTGTCCGGTACGCACCGGCGCGGTGGGGTGTCCGAAGGGGGCATGCGCAGATCGCTATCGCTCGCGTGTCGCGAGTAACCGCGTGTCCTGCTAATGTAGACCGATGCAGTCACCCTACGAAACCGGTGCGACAGCTGTCGCGTCCATTCTGACGGCGGGTCCCGCGCTCACCGCCGAGGCGTTGGTGCGCGCCTTTGGTGGCCGGCGCGCCGTGAATGGGGTGTCGCTTGCGCTGCACGAGGGGGCCTGTCTGGCGCTCTTCGGTCCGAACGGCGCGGGCAAGACTACGCTGCTGCGCCTGCTGGGCGGGTTACTCAAGCCGTCCGCCGGGACCACCCGTTTGCATGGCCAGCCGCTCCCCGGTGATGCCGAGACGCGACGGATGGTCGGATTGATTTCGCATCACGCCATGCTGTACCCGGCGTTGTCGGTGCGGGAGAATGTGCGCTTTGCGGCCGAGTGTCAGGGTGTGATAAACGCCGACGGGGCCACCACGCGCGTACTCACGCAGTTAGGTGTACTCGATCGTGCCGACACCGCCGTGCGTTATTTGAGTCGCGGATTGCAACAGCGCGTGTCGATCGCGCGCGCGCTGGTGCATGGTCCGCAGCTCGTACTGCTCGACGAGCCGTATACGGGACTCGACGAAACCGGCGCGCAGGCCCTGACCGATGCCTTGGGAGCGCTGAAGGCCAATGGCGCCACGCTGGTGCTGGTCACGCACAACCTGAGTGAGGGGCTCGCGCTGGCCACGCACTCGGCGATCATGCAGCACGGCAAGTTTGTCGACGAGCAACCAGTCTCGCCGTCCGGCTTCGACGTGCCGGGGTATCAGGCGAAGTATCGGGCTCTCGTGCATGAGGGGCTGGCGTGAGCGCTGTGCCCGCGGGCGCCACCCATCGGGCGCCGTCGTATCTGTCCGATACCTGGCGAATTGCCCGGAAAGACCTGCTCATCGAGTTCCGGACCCGGAGTGCCTTTCTGGCGGCCACGGTTTTTGCCGTGCTCGCCGTCGTGATATTCCGTTTCACGTGGGATCCCACGGCGATTCCGGCCATGGATCTCGCGCCCGGTGTGCTCTGGGTGATCTTCACCTTTTCCGGCCTGTTGGGGCTCAACCGCTCGTTCGGGCTCGAGCTGGCCGAACACGCGTATGATGGGCTGCTGGCGTCGCAGGTGTCCCGTGAAGCGATCTTTACGGGCAAGGCCCTCGCGAACCTCGTGTTCGTGATCTGCGTTCAAGCATTAGCGCTTCCCGCCGTGGCGCTCTTCTTCGATCTTTCGGTCGGTCCGTCGTGGTGGATCATCGTGGGGATCGTACTGCTTGCCTCGGTGGGGCTGTCGGCTGTCGGTACGCTGTTCGCGGCGATCGCCTCCAACACGCGATTGGCCGAGCTGCTGTTGCCGATGATGACGCTGCCGTTTTTTGTGCCGCTGGTGATTCCCGCCGCGCAGGCTACGGCGGTCGTGTTGCGTGGTCAGCCGATCGCCGATGGGATGGCGTGGCTCAAGGTGTTGCTCGCTTTCGATCTCGTCTTCGTGTCGGCGTGTATCGTGGTGTTTCCGTTCACCATCGAGGAGTAGGTATGTCGTCCGTGTCGTCTGTTGCCCCGCGTCCGGCCACGTTGCCGGAGCCGAAGGGATTCGATGCGTTCCTCGCCATCGCGATCGTCGCGGTGATCGCGGCGTGCACGCGCGCGCTCTTTTTCACGCCGATCGATGCCATGCTGGGCGCGGCGCAGAAGATTTTTTATGTGCACGTGCCGGCGGCGATCGTCGGGCTCTACTTCTCCTGCGGTCTGCTGTTCGTCAGCAGCATCATGTACCTGTGGATCAAGGACGAGCGCCTCGATCGCCTTGCCGAATCGGCGGCCGAAGTGGGGCTGGTGTTCATGGGCATCGTGCTGGTCACGGGGCCGGTCTGGGCGCGCACGAGCTGGGGAACGTGGTGGGTGTGGGAGGCGCGCATTACCAGCACGCTCTTTCTTTGGTTGCTGGTGCTCGGGTATCTGGTGTTGCGCAGTGGCGTGGAGTCGGCGGAAGTGCGCGCGCGACTATCGGCGGTGATGGGTTCGCTGGCCGCGTTGCTGGTGCCGTTCATTCACCTCACAGTGAAGCTGTTTCGCGGGATGCACCCGGAGGCCGTGGTGTTGGCGCCGGAGAAGCCCAAGATGCCGCCCGAGATGCTGTTGTCCTTCGGGCTGTCGATGGTGGCCTTCCTGCTGCTGTTCTTCGCGTTGTTGCGTCTGCGTTTTCGCTGGGCCACGCTGCGTGACGCGCGTGCGGCGATGGAGGCGGCGTGATCGTTGGGGTCAGTGCGCTGGTGGCGGCCGTACCGATGCGGACCGTCGCCACCGTGCAGGACACGGCGGGCAAAGTGGCGTACGTGCCGAAGGCGGGTGGGCCGCCCGACAGCAGTGGCTACATGTGGGCCGGCTACGCCATCACGTTGGCAGTCTACGGCGGTTATACGGTGCTCTTGCTCCGTCGCCTAGCGCGGGCCAAGCGCGCCCGTTGATCGCCGGCTGATCACCCGTTGATAACCAGTTGACCATGGCCGCGATGCCGGCGCGCCCTTCGGACTCGCGGCCGTTACACGGTGTGCGCATCGCGGTCACACGCGCCGGTGAGCGAGGCTCACCGCTGGCCGACGCCCTGCGGGTCAAGGGTGCCACGGTTTACGAGGTGCCGCTTACGCGCATCGAAACGCTGGACCTCGCGCCGCTGCACGAGGCTGTGCGTCGCCTCATCGAGTTCGACTGGATCCTGCTCACCAGCGTCAACGCCGTCGACCATCTGGCGCGCGTGGTAACGGAACGCGGTGCCGAGGCGGCCATGGCCACCCGCCGACTGGCCGTGGTGGGCACCGCCACCGCCGCCGCGGCCGAACGGTGTGGCTGGCGGGCACCCACCGTGCAGCCGGAGAACGCGCAGGCGGTGGGGATGCTCGACGCCATGGCGTCCCGGTCGGATATCGAGGGCGCCCACATGCTCTATCCCTGCGCTGCCGCCGCCCGCGACGTACTCCCCGACGGGCTGCGTGCGCTGGGGGCGGTGGTGGAGACCGTGCCCGCGTATCGCAGCGCCCCCGACCCCGAGGGGCAGGCCCGCGTGCGCGCGCTGGTGAAGTCCGGGGAGATCGACCTGGTTACCGTGGCGGCACCGAGTGCGGTCGACGCGCTGCTCGACGCCCTCCCGGCGGAGCATGCCGGTCGGCTGCCGGTGGCGTGCATCGGGCCGGTCACGGCGCGTGCCGCGAAAGTGGCAGGCTTTCCCGTGAAAGTGGAATCGGGGGCGGCCACGATGGAAGGCTGGGTGAACAGCATTGTGAAGGCCTGCGGGCACGCGGGGGCTAACTGATCCTGCGGTCGCCCCAATAAGTTGTAGCATGACTGAACTTGTCGTCCGCATCGGAACCCGTTCCTCAGAGTTGGCACTGCGTCAGGCGCGCCAAGTCGCTGCCGCGCTGGCCGAACGCGGCATCGCGAGTGAGCTGGTGGAGTACACGACCATCGGCGATCGCATTCTCGATCGCCCGCTCAACGCCATCGGCGAGAAAGGGCTATTCACCGCCGAACTCGAAGCCGACCTGATTACCGGTCGCACCGACTGCGCGGTGCACTCGCTGAAAGATCTCCCCACCGCCGATCCCGAAGGGCTCACCATCGTCGCGCTGCTCGAACGCGAAGATCCGCGCGATGCACTGGTGGTTGGCCCCAACACCACCGCCCGCACGCTGCTGGAGTTGCCGAAGGGTGCGAAGGTCGGCACGTCGTCGCTGCGTCGTCGCGCACAGCTGCGCGCACTGCGTCCCGACTTCGATGTGTGCGAGCTGCGCGGCAATGTGGGCACGCGTCTCAGAAAAATCGACGCGGGCGAAGTCGATGCGGCGCTGCTCGCGGCAGCGGGCTTACGTCGACTGGGACTGGGCGACCGTATTGTCGCGTTCATGGATCCGCCCGACTGGATCTCGGCGCCGGGACAGGGCGCTATCGCCGTGCAGGCCCGGGCCAACGACGAGCGCATGACGGCGATTCTGGCCACGCTCGATCACGCGCACACACGCGCCGCGGTCACCGCCGAACGCGCTCTGCTGGCCGCACTCGAAGGGGGCTGTCAGGTGCCGATCGGCGCGTGCACGACGTACGAAGCGAAGTACGGACCGATGCTGCACGGCATCATCTCCTCGATCGACGGCGTGTCGGTGGTGCGCGGCGGCTTGCCGATCAACGCGGCTGATCCGGCGTCGAGCGGACGTGAACTCGCACGACAGCTGCGCGCGGCCGGCGGCGCCAGCATTCTGGAAGAGCTGCGCGAAGAGCTGGCCGAATCCGCCGCTGTCAAGGCCGCTGAAAGGGCCATCCCGCAGGGAGCCCAGTAATGCCCATGCGTATGCGTCGTCTGCGGCGCACCGAGGGACTCCGTCGCATGGTGCGCGAGACACGTCTGGATCCCGCGCAGTTCATCTGGCCGTTGTTCGTGCGCTCGGGGAAGGGACTGCGCGCGCCCATCGGTTCGATGCCCGGTGTGTCGCAGACGTCGGTGGACGAACTGCTGCGCGACGCCGAGAAGGCGGCCGCGGCACAAATCGGCGGTATTTTGTTGTTCGGCATTCCTGATACGAAGGATGCGACCGGTTCGTCGGCGTGGGATCCTCGGGGACCGGTGCCGGAAGCGGTGCGCGCCGTGAAGCGCGAGTTCCCACACCTCGTGGTCGTGACCGACGTGTGCATGTGCGAGTACACCGATCACGGGCACTGCGGTTTGCTTACGCCGTCGGGCGAAGTGGACAACGACGCCACGCTCGAATTGCTGTCGCGTGAAGCGTTGGTGCACGCCGAGGCTGGCGCCGATATCGTGGCACCAAGCGACATGATGGACCTGCGAGTCGGCCACATGCGTCGCGCGCTCGACATGGCGGGTTTCCCGCAGACGTCGATCATGAGTTACGCGGCCAAGTACGCCTCGGCGTTCTACGGTCCGTTTCGGGAAGCTGCAGAATCGACGCCGGCCTTCGGCGATCGCCGCAGCTATCAGATGGATCCGGCGAACGGTCGCGAAGCACTTCGCGAAGTGCGGCTCGATGCGGAGGAGGGCGCCGATATTCTGATGGTGAAGCCGGCTGGCGCATACCTCGACATCATCGCCGCCGTGAAACGCGACACGCAGATGCCACTCGCAGCCTATCAGGTGAGTGGTGAGTACTCGATGATCAAGGCGGCGGCGGAACGCGGCTGGATCGACGGTGATCGCGCGATGATGGAATCGCTGGTGGCCATCGCGCGCGCCGGTGCCGACATGACGATCACCTACTTCGCCCTCGAAGCGGCCGCTGCTCTGCGGAATCGCTGAGCTGTCTTCTTTCAATACCCCCATGTCCATGCACAATCCCTGGCGCGATATGCCCCCCGGTCCTCACGCGCCGGAGTTGGTCACCGCGATCATCGAAATTCCGGCAGGCTCGCGCAACAAGTACGAGCTCGACAAGGAATCCGGACAGTTCAAGCTCGATCGCGTGCTGTATTCAGCCGTGCACTATCCCGGCGACTACGGCTTCATTCCGCGCACGCTGCACGAAGACAACGATCCGCTCGACATTCTCGTGCGCATCAACGAGCCGACGTTCCCCGGCTGCCAGATCACCTGCCGCCCGATCGGCGTGCTGAAGATGCTGGATAGGGGTGAACCCGACGAGAAGATCCTCGCGGTACCGAAAGACGACCCGTATCACAACGACATCTACGACATCGCCGACATGCCGGCGCACTATCTGAAGGAGATCGAACACTTCTTCGGCATCTACAAGGATCTCGAGGGCAAGCGCGTCGAGATTCAGGGATGGGAGAAGAGTGAAGTCGCGTTCAAGGTGATTCAGCGGAGTATCGAGCGGTACGCAGAGGTGTACTTGAAGGGTGCGTAGGAAGGGGGTTCGCTGTTCAGATGGCAGTTGCCCTTTTCAGCACCAGCGCCGCATTGATCCCACCGAACCCGAAGCTGTTCGACAGCACCACCTTCGGGCTCATCTCGCGGCCGTGCGTCGGCACGTAATCCAGATCACATCCCACGTCAGGCGTTTCCAGGTTCAACGTGGGTGGCACCCAGCCGCGTGAAATCGCGAGCGCGCTGATGGCGGCTTCGAAGGCGCCGGACGCACCCAGTGCATGACCGTAGTAGCCCTTGGTGCTCGACACGGGGATACGGTATGCATGATCACCGAACACCTGTTTGATCGCCATCGTTTCGGTGGGATCGTTGAGCGGCGTGCTGCTGCCGTGTGCGTTGATGTAGTCGATCTGTTCCGCGCTCACCGATGCGTCGCGCAGGGCATTGCGCATGCACCGTGCGGCCTGTGCACCATCGGGGCGCGGGGCGGTCATGTGGTGCGCATCGTTCGTGGTACCGTAGCCGCCGAGCTCCGCGTAGATGCGGGCGCCGCGCGCCACCGCGTGCGACCACTCTTCCAACAGCAGCACAGCGCCGCCTTCGCCCATCACGAAACCGTCACGGTCCTTATCGAATGGACGTGAAGCGCGCGCCGGATTGTCGTTGCGCGTCGACATCGCGCGAATGAGCGCGAACGCGCCGAAGCACAGGGTGGCGAGTGGCGCTTCGGATCCACCGGCCAACATCACGTCGGCGTAGCCGTCGCGAATCTGACGGAACGCTTCGCCGATCGCCATCGAGCCCGATGCGCAGCTCATCGCGTTGGTGGAGTTCGGGCCCGACACACCGAACTCGATCGCCATGTTGCAGCTGGCGGAGCCGCCGAACACAGCCAAGGCCAGCGTGGCATCGACGGCGCGTAAGCCCCCGTGCAGAAAGCGCGCGGCCTGCTCCTCGGCGTACCCCACGCCGCCCAGTGCCGTGCCCATCATCGCGCCCACGCGTTCACGGTCTTCGTTCGCGAGATCAAGTTTGCCGTCTTCGAGCGCGAGGATCGCGCTCACCACCGCGAACTCGCTGAAACGGTCGAGGCGTTTCACACGCTTGGCGTCGATCCAGTTGGTGGGTTCGAAGCCGTCGATTTGCGCGGCACACTGCGAGCGATAAATCGACGCATCGAAGCGCGTGGCCGGTACGACCGCCGACCGTTCGGCGCGCAGCCCCTGCCAAAGCGCTTCGACGCCGGTGCCGATCGGGGTGACGCACCCGATGCCGGTGATCGCGACCCGACGGCGGGACGGCGAGGATTCGGGGGTCGAGGGCGTGTGCGGCAGTGTGGTCATGACGGACTCCGTTCAGCGACGGCGGCCAGACCCGCCAAGGTGCGCGACGCGATGCCGTGCACGAATACCGGAGCGATCACCTGCGTGGCCGCAAACCGTCCTATCACCGGCCACAGCGGACCGTTCCACACATGCACGATACGCGTGAGCGTCCCGCCGGGTGCCGGCGTGAAGCTCCATTCCACATCCATGCGCGTGGTTATGCCGCCCACGTGCTTGAAGCGTACCCACGGCACGTCATGATTCACCGCCATTTCCGACAGCCACCAGGTGGGCCAGTTGAACAGGCCGAACGGGCGATTGGCCGCCATCTCCACCATGCCACCGCCATCCGGCGTGCGATGGCGGAAGCGTACAAACCGATAGTGCGGCAGATACGCCGGCCAGTGTTCGACTTCGCGGGCGATGTCGAAAATGCGCGCCACTGGTGCGCGCACGAGCCGTTCGTCGATCTGTGTCACCAGCTGATCGGTCGGTGGCGGACCCAGGGCGTAGTTCGCGTGCATGACGGGAGCTGAGGAAGGAAGCAAGGACATTATGAACGCGTGGGCGGCGACCATACCGCGACCACACGGAATCCGGGAGCTCGGTGTGCGCGCACCGGGCACCCGGTAGCGCGCTCTGCGAGCGCCTGTAGTTCGTCGCGCGTGAAGCCCCGCAGAATCGACACGATCCCGTCGTGGCGGCTTACTGGATGGAACCGTAGCAGGAACGATGCCGCCCAGAGCCCAGCCACCGCAAACCAGCTGCGACGCAGATCGCCGATGATTACTGCCGAGCTTGCTACGCGGGTGCATTCCTGAAGCAGGCGATCGGCGTCGGGGCCGTCGAAGTGGTGCAGCACCTGCGAGCAGGTCACTATGTCGACGCTGCCATCGGCAAACGGCAGCGACATGGCATCAGCGGCGAGCCCGTACGTGCACGACGCACTGGCCGCGCGCGCGAGTGCCGGAACGAGCTCGATGCCGATCGTGGTCAGTGGCCGCGACGCGCCCGCCGCCATGCGCTGCGCCATGCGCTGAGCAGCGCGCGGGATATCGCCAAGTCCCGTGCCGATGTCGAGCAACATCATCGGCTGCTGCGGGACTCGCGCTGACGGCTGCTCGCGCAACACGCGCCGCACTTCGGCCAGCACGGCGCGGCGACCGCCGAAGAACCGATTGGCCAGCGCGACATCACGCAGCGAGCGCAACGCCAGCGCGGGATTGTCACCGGGGTCGTCGAGGATCTCGGTACCGCGTTGGCGCGCTGGCGTGAGCATGGAAGCGAGGCGCGAGTCTATCGTTCCAACTGCGCGTAGCCACCGCGATAGTAGAGCAGTGGCTTTGCATCACGCGCCGCAGCCTGCTCGACATGGCCGATCACGATCACGTGATCGCCCGCTGGATGGCGTGCCACGATGCGGCATTGCATCGAGGCCAGCACATCGTCGAGCACGGCGTCGCCCAATTCACCCTCCACGTAGCCTACGCCTGCAAAGCGATCGTCTACCTTGCCGGCGAATCGTCGGGAGACCGCTTCCTGTGAATCCGCGAGCACGTTCACGGCGAAGCTGGTGGCGTGCGCTATCACCGGTGCTATCGTCGCGTCGTTGCCGATGCACACCAGCACCAGCGGCGGGTCGAGACTGAGTGAAGAAAAGGCGCTCACGGTCATGCCATGCGGCGTGCCGTTCGCGTCGCACGACGTAATCACGGTGATGCCGGAGGCGAAGCGGCCGAGGACGGCGCGGAACAGGTCTTGATCGATCATCAGGAAAGGAAACGGAGCAGGGTGCTTGGGCGCAGGACCGCCGACGGCGGGACGAAGTCGCCGGTGACCCCGATCAACAGGTCGGCAAGATCGCGATCGCGTGTGAGCACGCGCGCGGCATAGTTCATCAGCGACGGAAAGGCCACCGCAGCGCCAATCAGCTTCTCGACCCGCCATTTCCCGGCAAAGGTGCGCTTTCGCGCGTGTTCGTAGGCCCGCAGCGCCTGACGCATCCCGCGCGCGTTGGCCTGTTCGCGCGCGTGTACCGCATCGACCGCGAACGGAGCCAGCAATTCGCCGCCACGCAGCGCGGCATAGATGCCCTCACCGGTGAACGGATCGTAGAAATCGGCCGCATCTCCCGTCAACATGGCGCCCGGCGCCCATGGGCGCGTGGCATGGGAGGCAAACGGACCTGTGGCGCGCACGGGCGTCTCGCGAATCGCATCACGAAAGCGCGGCTGCAACGTGGGTTGTGCCGCGATCCATGCGTCGAGAAACGCCGTGGGATCGCCCGCCATACCTTGCGCCGCGCGGCGCGGCACCACGAGCGCCACGTTGGTCAGCCCTCCCGAAACGGCCGCGAGTCCCACGTAGCCGTTGCTGGTTACGTGCATCTCGCCGAGCGTGCCGATGTCACTCACGCCACGATAGTGCGCCACCAGTGCCACACGCCGCGGCCAGCGGGATTGGTGGGCGAGCTTCAGGCGACGCGATACGATCGAGCGCAGACCGTCGGCGCCGATCACGAGCGACGCGCGCATCGTGCGCATGCCGTCGGGTGTGCGCACCTCGACGCCGCACGCCGCGCCGCTGGCGTCCAGCGTGACCCCCTCGACCTTGATCTCTTCGAGCACGCAGACGCCGGCGGCGCGCGCCCGCTCGATGAGCAACGTGTCGAGTACCTCGCGCCGCACCCCGAGGCCACGATCGCGGAAGCCACGAAAACCGTGTCGGGCCACGAACTCGCCATGAATGCGGTCGCCCGACGGGGCATGCACCACCATTCCGGTCAACGATGCCGCACCGCCCTGCTCGAGCGGCGCCAGCGCGCCCATGGCGTCAAGAATGCGGCTCGCTTCCGGACTCACGTACTCGGCGCACGGCTTGGCCCGCGGAAAACGCGCCCGATCCAACAAGCACACATCCAGCCCCGCCGACGCAAGATACCAAGCCGCCGAACTGCCAGCTGGGCCACCACCTACGACGATCACCTGCCAGGCGCGCGAATAGTCGGACATGGAGCTCGGAAGAGGACAATGGCATGAGGAATCCTTTCAATCTAACTCCCCGGGACGGCACACAGATCCCACGTGCAAGCCGCAGGCCAACCGCGGCGCGTACCGTTCGTGTGCTGGCTACGCGGGCATGGCTTGGACAATCAGCCACGCCAGCATCGCCGCCGCCGCCGTGCACACGAGATTGACCGCATCGTTGCCAAGCCGCCGCCAGCCGCCGCGATGCCGCGTAAAGGTGCCGCACGTGTGCCGCCGCTGCTCGGTGGCGGTATCACATAGCGGACACCAGCGTCGCTCCTGCACCAACGCGCCGACCGCTGTGTCGACCAAGGCGCCGAACACCGCCGCCCCCGCCACGATCCACCAGCGGGCCACCGGCACGAGCCCAAACGCGACGGCGAACGCTGTGAGGACGAGCGCACTGCCCACCATGGCCGCGCTCCCGGCCACACTCACCGCGCCCGAGGTGCCGGTTGGCACGGTGCTCCACGTGCGCACCGAGCGTGGGGTGCCGCCCACCCACGTTCCGATCTCCGTGGCCATCGTGTCGGCGCCAGCCGCCGACAGGGCTGCTGCGCCCCAGAGTGCCGTGTCCGAGGCCGGATCGCCTGAGGCTGATGCCACGGCCGCCGCGAGCGCGAAGATGCCGCCGTTGGCCATCACCTGGCTTGCATCGCGTTGCGCACCTTTCTCGACGACGCCGGCCGTACGCGCGTCCTTCCGCGCGCGGCCCAGGCGTGAACCGAGCGTCGCCCAGGCAAACCACACCATCAGGAAGCCGCCCCACGGCCAGCCTGCGCGGAGCGAAAGCGTGCCGACCACCGTGGCCGCGATCGCTCCGCTCGTGCCCAAGCTCCGGTTGTGCCAAGCCACGACCGCGACAACGAGCGTGATACCGAGCGCTGGCAGCGTGGACGGCCCCGATGCGCTCCACCACGTAGACGCGACCGCGGTACCAGGCGCGGGGGCAATCAGCGCGAAGGCGAGGAAGTGCTGAGCCATTGGCGGAAACGGTGTATGACCATGCGCGAATACGCAAGCCGACGAACGGGACCGTGCGCCCCGCCACTCCGCGGCTTCGCCTAGATATTCCTCCGCTTTCGCAGCGGTCCGCTTGTAAACGTGACTGGGAACACGTTAGCATCCACCGCGTGTCCTCTCTGATTGACGGCCGGCCCGCCCGCGCCACTCTCCCGGCTGAAGCCGCGCTGTCGCTGTCCGGCCATCCGCTTGACGCACGGCTCCCCCTAGCGCTGCTCGAGGCCGTCAAGGCGATCGATACACCGGAGGCGGAGCTCGACGCCGAGTTGGTGCACGAACTTCGCAACAAGCGGCTCGGGCTGAGTGACACGGTCTACCAGCAGATCCGGCGCTACGGCGAAGCGGTGCGGAGTCGGCATCGCATCGGTTTCGATGAAGTGCTGGCGTTGGCACGACTGATCGGCCGTCGCCCTGACGCCGACCTCGCCTTCCGCGAAGCGGGGCGTCGGTGGGCCCGCGGGTATGTCGGCACCGTGAGCAGACTGCAGCGCAGTGCAGCGCGCTCGCTACCCTCGCTGCTTGGCCGGCCGATCGCGCTCCGTCTGCTTCGTAAGCTGTCGCGTCGCTACATGGACGGCGTGCTCGTGCGTCAGGGCAGCACCTTGCTCCTGAACGTGGCGTCGCCCGTGTCCGCCGACGCGGCAGCGCGCGCGGTTGGCTGCGGTCTCTACGAATCAGCCTTCAGAGAGTCATTGCTGCTCCTCGCCGACGCCGATGGCGCGATCGAGCATGTGATGTGCCGCACGCGCGGTGATCGCCAATGTCAGTGGCGCGCCGAGTGGCGCCGTCGCTGATTTGTTGATAAGCTCCGCCGAATCGTCGGCGGTGCGTTGCTCCTGACATCCCGACTGCCATGCTGACCCTCGAAATGCTGCCGCGTCTGCAGCAGGTGCTTGCCGACGCCGATCTCGACGGATGGTTGTTGTACGACTTCCGTGGTACGAACGCCATCGCGTCTGGGCTGCTGGGCTTCGACGGCCTCGTGTCACGACGCGTGTTCGCACTCATCCCGCGGGACGGTCTCCCGATCGGCATTGCGCACGCGATCGAACCCGGACCGTGGGCGCAGTGGCCGAAGGCGTGGCCGCTTCGCACGTACAGCGGCTGGCGCGCGCTCGAGGCGGAAGTGGCGTCGCTGGTGCAGGGCAAGCGCGTCGCGATGGAGTACTCGCCCGGCGACGCGATTCCGTACCTCGATCGCGTGCCGGCGGGCGTGCTCGAACTGGTGCGCGCGGCCGGCGCGACGGTGGTCTGCTCGGGCGATCTCGTCTCCCGGATCTACGCCACGTGGACGCCGGAGCAGCTGCTGTCGCATGAGCGGGCGGCCGAACGCATCATGCACATCGCGCACGGCGCGATTGCGTACGCCGGTGACATGGTGGCGCTGGGTACACCGGTGGCCGAACACGAGCTGCAGGCGCGCATTCTGGAGGCGTTCGAACGGGCCGGTCTCGAGACGGAGCATGGCCCCGACGTGGCGGCCAGCGAGAATGCCGCCAATCCGCACTACATGCCGTCGGCGTCATCGCCGCGTCTCATTCAGCGTGGCGATACGCTGCTGATCGACTTGTGGGCGCGCGAGAAGCACGGTGGTGTGTACGCCGACCAGACGTGGATGGCCTCGATGGGTGCGCCGCGTGAGCGTGTGATCACGGTGTGGGAAGCGGTGCGCGACGCCCGCGATGCCGCCCTCGCGCTGCTGCAAAGCCGTATCACCGCCGGCGTGCCGGTGCGCGGTGGCGAAGCCGATGACGCGGCACGCGCCGTGATCGAGGCGCGCGGTTTCGGCGCGCAGTTCTGGCATCGCACCGGGCACAGTATCGATTCGCGTGAGCTGCATGGCTCGGGGCCGCAGATCGACAACCTCGAATCCCGTGACGACCGTCTGCTTATTCCCGGCGTCGGCTTCTCGATCGAGCCGGGCATCTATCTGCCGGGTGAGCTCGGCGTGCGGTCCGAAGTGAACGCCTACGTGGCCGAGGAGTCGTTGCTGATCACGCCCGGCCAAGTGCAGCGCGACCTGATCGTCGTTTGACGGCTCGCGTGTACGTCAGCGTGTACGGCCGTCGGAGCGTGGTGTTGTTGGCGGCGCTCGTCGCGTGCGGAGAGTCGCGGGCGTCGAATCAGGCGAAGAAGCGCATGGCCGATGTCTCGGCGACACCGGGCGCCGATCACGCGCGTGCGGTGCCGCGTGACAGTGGGGTGCTCTTGCTGGCCCGCGCAGCTGGCGGCGTCGACGGACTGCAATACACGGTCTCGGCACAGGCGACCAGCGGCTTCATCGTGGGCAAGATCGGCGGCAGCGAGCCGCGTGATACGAGCATCGCCCCCACGCACGATCTGTCGGTGTGCCGTCCGTTCACGCAATCGCTGGTGCCGAGCCGCGACGGTGGCGTCGGCAACAGCGTCGTGTGGCTGGTGGGCGTGACCACGGGGCCGCGCGACGACGCGCCGCGCCGCGTGCGCGTCGTGCTCGACGGTTGCCGTCTCGAGCCGCGCGTGCAACGCGTGGCGGCCGGCGGCACAGTCATGATCACGTCGCGTGATGCCATGATGACCCGTTTGCAATTCGTCGACGTCGGCGGCGCCTCGGCTTCACGCGCCACGGTGCTGTTCAACGACGCGGGCCAGGTGGTGCCCACGAGCGACGCCGCCAAGCGGCCCGGGCTCGTGCAAATCCGCGACGATCTGCATCCATGGGTACGGGCCTATCTCGCGGTCACACCGCACCCGTTCGTCGCCGTCACCGCCGCCGACGGCACGTTCCGCTTCGACAACGTCCCGCCGGGGACGTACACCCTCGTCGCGTGGCACGAGCGTTTCGGCACGAAACAGCAGCGTGTGCGCGTCGATGCGCACGTCGAGACGCGCGTCGACCTTTCCTACTGAACGCTCCTGAACCCACGCGTTCTTCTTTTCCCCGCTCCTCTTTTTCTTCGTCTCATCAGTTCTGCCTGACTTTGCCGAGCTGCTCACGCAAAGGCTACGCCGCGACTTAGCGGACTGCGGGAGTTCCTCCGAACCGATCGCGCGGAGGCGCGGAGGCGCAGAGAGCGCAGAGAGCGCAGAGAAAATCTGACTCTGCGTCCTCTGCGCCTTTGCGTGCACTGCGTGATCAGTTTTGCCTGACCATCGATGAACCGATCACACAGAGAAAAAGAGAAAAAGAGGAAAGGAGCGAAAAAAGATGAACCGACGCGGTCCTCTTTTTCTCCTCACCTCTTTTCCTCTGTGTCATCGATTCAGCCAGACCATCAATGAACTGGTTACACAGCAAAAAGAGGTGAAGAACGGAGGCTCGAGTTCGTCGCAACCGATCACGCGGAGGCGGAGAGAGCGCGGCGGTACAGAGAAAGTCCGACTCTGCGTCCTCTGTGTGATCAGTTCTGCCTGACCACCACCTCCCGATCACACACCACCGTTCAGCTCAGCTGATGCAATCGCGCGAACAGGCCGTCTTCGAGGCCCAGGAGTTCGTCATGGCTACCGGTCTCCACGATGCGGCCTTGGTCGAGTACGACGACGCGGTCGGCGCGCCGCACGGTGCTGAGGCGATGCGCGATCAGCAGGGTGGTGCGACCCTGGAGTAGCTGCTCGAGTGCCTGCTCGACGTAGCGTTCACTTTCCGTATCGAGACTCGACGTGGCCTCGTCGAGGATCACCACAGCCGGATCCTTGAGAAACACTCGCGCGATGGCGATGCGCTGCCGCTGACCGCCGGACAGCTTCACACCGCGCTCGCCGACACGTGTGCTCCATTGCTCGGGGAGGCGCTCGATGAACTCCCACGCGTGCGCTGCCTGCGCCGCACGCAGGACGTCGGCGTCGCTGGCGTCGGGGCGTGCATACGCGATGTTCTCACGGATCGTGCCGCTGAACAGCACCGGCTCCTGCGGTACGATACCGATAGCGCCGCGAAGCGTGTCGAGCGAAAGGTCACGAATGTCGATGCCGTCCAGCGTAATCCGACCTGACGTGACATCCCAGAAGCGCGGCAGCAGGCTCGCAATCGTGGTCTTGCCGGCGCCTGAACGACCGACCAGCGCGACCACCTCGCCCGGGGCGATGTCGAGCGAAATGTCCTGCACGACGTCGGGATTCTCCGGCTGATAGCGGAACCCCACCGACTCCAGCGACACGGCCCCACGCACCGGCGCCTGGAACACATGCGGCCGCTCCGGATCGCGCACCGTGGGCTCGGAGTCGAGCAACTCGAACACCCGCGTTGCCGCACCGACCGCTTCCTGGAAGTTGCCGAACAGCGAAGCCACCGATCCCAGTGCTGCTGCTACGAACAAGGCGTAAAAGAGGAACGCCACCAGCGTGCCGGCGGTGAGCTTGCCCTCGATGACCTGCGCACCACCCTGCCACAACACCGCTGCGACCGCGCCGAACGCCACAAAACCGACCACGCCGAAGAACAGCGCGCGCGTGCGCGCTCGATGCACCGCCACGCCGACCAAGTCGTGCAGGAGGGCGCCAAAGCGCTCCGTCTCGATGCCTTCGCGCGTGAAGCTCTGCACCGTGCGAATGGAGCCGAACGATTCGTCGGCCATTCCCATCGCTTCGCCGATCCGGTCCTGCACGGCGGTGCTTGCCCTGCGGAGCGCGCGCCCGAAGGTGACGGCGGCGACCACGACCAACGGCACTACCGCGAGCGTGGTCAGCGTCAGACGCGGGTTCGTCACGAACATCATCCCGATGCCGCCGATCAGGAACAGCGTCTGTCGCGAGAGTTCGGAAATCCACGTGCTCAACAACGACTGCAGCAGGGCGAGGTCGCTGCTGAGTCGGCTCGTCAGTTCCCCGGTGCGGCGCTCCGTGAAGAACGCGGGCGACAAGCGGACAAGATGCGCGAACGTCTGCTCGCGCAGCGTCGCGACGATGCGCTCGGTGGAGGAGCTGAGCAGAAACACCTGCACGAAATTCGCGAGCGCCTGCACTCCGAACACGCCGAACAGACCAAGCGCGATGCGGTCGAGCGCACGTCGGTCCTTCAGTTCGAAGGCGGCGTCGAGCAGATAACGCAACACGGCGGGGAACACGAGCCCCGCCGCTGCCGCGACCACCAGAAAGAGAAACGCCACGACCAGTCGCGATGTGTATGGCCGCACGAGTGGCAGCAACCGCGCGAGCGGTCGCGGTGACACGGCACGGCTCACCGCGTAAGCGCCCGATCGACCGCCATCGCGAGGAAGAGCAGGGCGAGATGCAGCAGCGAATACTTGTAGACCCACCATGCAGGCCCGGTCCACGGCTTCGATGCGCGCGCCGCGAACAGCACCTTGAGCACGCCACCCATGAGCAGGGCGTTCAGCACGAGGGCTGAAAGCAGGTACAGCGTGCCGAACGTACCGAGCAGCACCGGCAAGAGGGTGAGCACGATCAGAATTACCGTGTACCACACCATCTGATGCATCGTCTCGCGTTCACCCCACACCAACGGGGCCATCGGCACCTTGGCGCGTCCGTAGTCCACCTGCTTGAGCAGCGCGAGTGCCCAGAAATGCGGCGGCGTCCAATAGAACACGATCAGGAACATGCACAACGCCGTCACGTCCAGCGTACCCGTGACCGCCGCCCATCCCACCAAGGGCGGAAAAGCACCGGCGGCGCCGCCGATGACGATGTTCTGCGGCGACGACCGCTTCAGCCATCGCGTGTAGATGAACACGTAGAAGTAGAAACCGGCCAGGGCGAGTCCCGCCGTGAGCACGTTCACGAACTGCGCCAGCAGCCACGTGGCGAAGATCGCGCAGGCCACACCGAAGGCGAGGACCTGAATCGGCGACATGCGTCCACTGGGAATCGGCCGCAGGCGCGTGCGCGCCATGACGTCGTCGATGTCGCGGTCGATATACATGTTCACCGCGTTCGCACCGCCAGCCATGAGGTAGCCACCGAGGCTGACCAGCAACACGCTCAGCAACGTCGGCGAACCAGCGGCGTACATCGGCGCAATCGTCGTGACGAGCAGCAGGGAAATGATGCGCGGTTTCGTGAGCGAGATCAGATCGCGGAAAAGCGAAGGAGTGGCTTTCTGAGGGTCGAGCGCGACTCCGGTCATGATGTTGAGGGAGCGGCGCGAGCGGACACCAGCGGCAGCGAGAGAGTCGTGTTCATAGTGGCAGGGCGCGATACGCGCCAATGAAGACGGCGATCAGTCCACCCACCGGCAGAACCACCCACAGGATCTCCGTCAAGCGATGCGGCGTCGGAACCTGAGTGGAGGAGGGCAGGATGGGCAGGGTACGAAACACGGCGCGCAAGATGAAGAGTTGCGCGATCACGCAGGCTGCGACAGCGCTCCAGAACAGCGCGGTCACGACAGCCGGCGGAAGGGATACGGTGAGTACGGAAGTCATAGCCTATGAAAAGTAGACGACGGAACCCCGTGCGGTACTGCGTGCGGCGTACTACCATAGCCTCATGACCTCAGCTTCTGTTTCCTCGAAAAGTGGTAGCGACGGTTCTGCCGCCGGCACCGCGACCGAACTGCCGCGGCGTTTAGGACTCTGGAGCGCCATCGCCGTCCTCGTGGGCACCACGATCGGCTCCGGTATTTTCCGGTCTCCGGCCGGCATTGCCGACAAGCTCCCCGGTCCGCTGCCGATGCTGGCCGTCTGGGCCACCGGCGGCATCTTCGCACTCTGCGGCGCCCTCACCCTCGCAGAACTGGCCGGCGCCATGCCGCGCACTGGTGGCTACTTCGTGTACATCCGCGAAGCATGGGGTCGCTTGCCGGCCTTTCTGTACGGATGGTCCGAGCTCACCCTCATTCGCGCCGCCGCCCTCGGCGGTATCTCGACCACCTTCGCCGAGTACCTGTTGCGGGGGCTGGGTTACAACCCATCGCTGGCGCCGTACGACACGTACGCCCACTGGATCGCCGCGGCCACCGTGGCCCTGATGGCGGTGATCAATGTGGTGGGGCTCAAATGGGGGGCTCTGGTCCAGAACGTCACGACGGTCGCCAAGTACGGCGGCTTGATGCTGATCATCCTGCTGGCGCTCATTCTGGGGCTCCCACAAACGGGTGGTCACTTCACGCCCGCCGCGCCGCCGGGCAGCTTCTCGGTGTCGGCCTTCGGGCTGGCGCTCGTGTCGGTGCTCTGGGCCTTCGACGGTTGGGGCGACCTGGCCAAGGTGGCTGGCGAGGTGAAGGATCCCGAGAAGACGCTCCCCAAGGCGATCGTGCTCGGCACCCTCAGCATCATCTTCATCTATATGCTGGCGAACATCGCCTATCTGTCGGTGCTGTCGGTCGACGAGATCCGGGGCGCGCGCCTGGTTGCCGCCGATGTCGCCGAACGCCTGATCGGCCCGATCGGCGTCACGTTCGTCGCGATCACGGTGCTACTGTCCACCTTCGGTTCAGTGAACGGCTCGCTGCTCACCGGCCCGCGCATCTTCTTCGCGATGGCCGACGACGGGCTGTTCTTCAAGAAGGTGGCGGCGGTGCACCCGACCTTCAAGACGCCGTATGTGGCCATCCTACTCACGGCCACGATCGCGATCGCCTTCGTGCTCGTCCGCACGTTCGAGCAGCTGGCCGACATTTTTGTGACCGCGTCGTTGGTGTTCTACATCCTCAGCATCGGGGCAATTTTCAAGCTCCGAAAGCGCCCCGACTGGAATCCACCGGTGCGCACGCCGCTATATCCGCTGGTCCCGGCGTTGTTCTGTCTGGCCACGCTGTTCCTGCTGGTGAACGCGCTGATGGACGACGCGCAGCGCGTGCCGACGTTGGGCGTATTCGGGGTGATTCTGCTGGGGGTGCCGGTGTATTAC
>NZ_JBDNFF010000299.1:0-7635 GCF_041689975.1 Gemmatimonas sp. | reverse complement strand
TTACGGATCGAGCGCAACGGCGAACTCGTGTGGGCAGGTCCGATCGTGTCGATCGAGCGGCCGGTTCGCAACGGGTCTGGTGCCGACTTCGTGACAATCTCGGCGTCCGACATCATGAAATGGATGTCGCGCCGCACGATCAAGGAGGATCTGGCGTTCAACCAGAGCGACGCCGGGCTGGTGTTCAAGGACGTCTTGGACTCAGCAACTTCGCTGGACAACCTCTTCGGTTTGGAATGCCCCATTTTCCAAACGGGGTACGCAATGACTCGTCAAATTGTGGCCCTGAACTTCGAGTACGCCTCCGACATTCTCGAGGAACTCGCTCGATCCGCCGTGGACTACTTCGTGCTAGGCACCGACCTAGTCGTCCAAAATCAAGATGCAACTGGCTTCCCGGCTGGGTGGTATGTGATTCGCGACGGGGTCCAGGAACAGCTAGCTCCAACCCCCGACCCGTTCGGGCGATACTTCTTCGGGCTTTTCACCGACGAGGCGTGGGTTGAGCGCCCAGGCTGGGTGATTGATGGTGAAGCCCAAGCCAACAACGTGTACGTCCCTGGAGCCGATTCTGGTGAGGGCGGATTCCGTCGTTTCTGGACAGCTTCCGATGTTGACATGGAGGCGGGTCTGTTGGACTACGTGGACGTTTCAACCCTGTACCGGCCGCAGGCTGGAACCCCGATCACTTCGATCGGCGTATTCCAGGAGCGCGCCGATTCGTTGCTCGCATTGCGCCGTGACGCCCCGGTGATTTTGTCTGGCGGGATGCTGGGGCAGAATGCTCCGGTGACCGTGGACATGCTGTTCCCCGGTTCGCTTTGGTCAATCGACCTAGCAGATCATGGGGTGTCCCAGCTCCTGTCCATTCAGCGACTGAAGCGCGTGGACGTGCAGGTCAGTGTTGGGGAGGGAGGGATAAGCGAACGCGTGTCCCCGACCTTCATTCCAATAGGAACCGACGAAGCAGGCGGGAACTGATGTCCAGCAGGATATTGGCACTACCCGACCAGGCTTTGCTTGGTTTGCTAAATGGATTCCAGCGACGCCTTTTCAGTTTGCAAAGTCGCTCCATGTTCCCGGGGTCCGTTTCCCAAGCCGAAGTCCCTGGCCCGGTTGCCGTGCCGATTTTCGGGTCCCCTGCGACACTGGCCAGCCTCCAACTAGATGCTGGTCGCTGGTTGATCATCGGAGGCTTTCGCTCAGCGTCGACATCCCCTGGCGGCGACGTGCCGTACTTTGTTCGCTCTCAGATCGTGACGCCAGTAGGCACGTCAGCGAACTTTGAGGTGGGTCACCCCAATCCTGGCCCGGTGACCGTGTCCCTGGACTGCTCCATGCCAATATGGTCGGCGTCCCTAGCGGCTCCTGGCACCGTGTCTCTGAGGGTGCAGCGGTCCTCGAACCTTTTGACGTGCAATGCTTCGGAGATCTACCTCATAGCGTGCCCATCGTGAGCGACCGCAATTTGATTTCTGCGGGCCCGGCGTTTTCCCGCATGTTGTCAAGTCTGCTGTTGACTACTCGAAGGACGAACCAGAGAATCCGATGGACTGGCTCCGTGAGATCAGTCGTTTTCGACAGTGTGAATAGTCCCATCGCCCTGCCCAACGCTGTCGTGACTGGTCTGGTTTCGCTGCCTCTTGACCCTGGCCGCTGGCTGATCACTGCGGGGCTCTACACGAGCGACACTTCATCGTCCGGGCAGAACGTGTACCGAATTGACGGCTTCATCAATCTCCCTGGGCTACCGCCATTCGGTTCATCGTCCACGGGATTCACCGCATCGCCGGGCTTTTTTACTGGTGAAGTTGTAACGATATCGAGGGCCGCAACCCTTACGCAGGCGGGCAGTGTGTCGTTGACTGCAATGTCAACAGGTGCAGTGACAACCGCCACAGTGCGACTGGCTTACATTGTGGCGGTGCCCTTCTGATGAGTGATCGAAACTTGAGATTGCCTGGCCAGGCCCTCCATGAGGTGTTGAAAGAGCTGGACCAAGAAATGACCGCCTTGGAGGCTCGCGTCAGGTGGCCTGGCGCCACGCGCTCCATCCAGGGAGGCCCGTGGGGCCCGTTTGTTGCCAGCGAAGGAGCCCCATTGGTCCTAACCCTAAATCTTGACCCAGGGCGCTGGGTGCTTCTGTCCAACATGTCGATTGCGCTTGGGTCGACCGACCAATTCAACCACCCGCCCGGCGGGCATATCGAAACAACCCTGCAGGCTTATTCTTTGGGATTCAACGTGAACCGTAACGTCGGCCTGTTCACCGGAGTCTCTGGGGACAGGGCTTCAGCGCTGGCGAATGTTCTCGAGGTGGACTACCAAAATCCCATACAAGTGTACTTGAGTGGCCAGGGTTCTTACTTCATGACTGGATGGCCGCCAGGAGATCCGACCGGAAGCTTCACCATAGAGTCGGCGTCCTTGGTGGCGTTCCCTGGTTGAGCCTTCACCGCTTCGATCATCGCCCACCCGGGCTGAGCTAGGCTGCGCCGATGGGACTCTGCGGAAGTGTACGGTGCGGGTGCGGGATCGTTTCGAGTGATGGCTCGTTCACTATCTCGGGCTCAGGCGAACCTGGTGACCCATTCAATCTGGCGGCCGCCTCCACCCCGTGGGTGGCGGTGACGCTCATCAACTCGTGGGTGAACCTTGGTCTGCAGCCAGCCCAATATCGAAAACTTGGCGACATGGTGTATATCCGGGGCCAGATCCAGAGCGGCGCAAGCGGCACGTCGGCGTTTACGGTGCCCGTTGGGTTTCGCCCGCCCACCAGTCTTGACTTGTCGATCGTCGCTTATTCTGGTGGCGCTGTTGTTGCGCTGGCATCCGTCCAGGCGGGCGGCCCTTTCAATATTTGGACCGCAGCCACAGGCAACGTGTCGATCAACTGCCAGTGGTCGGTTACCGTATGACGTCCAAGACCCTGTCCTGGGCTACAGTCACGCATTGCGGCATGGCCGCCTAGCATTCCTCGTTTACACTCGGTACACCTTCGTGTACGCTCGGAAACATGGATCGCCTAGTGATCGTCCCCGAAGTCGTGCTCAACGACCTCTGCGCTCTCGCTGAGCGCGCAGCGGAACGCATCAAGGTGACGACCTGCGGCCCCGAGGATTCTCTCGTCATGGCGCTGCGAGGTTCGGTGCGCGAAACCCGAGTCCACTCACTGCTCGAACCGATTGGGTAGAGTCACCTTCGTGCCCCTCTGCGGATCATCCACCTGTGGTTGCGCTGTCACCTCGACTCCGGCGACCTCCGGCGCGATCAACGGCTTCTTCCCGTCCATCACTGTTGCTGGCAACGGCACCCCGGTCTCCCCGTGGCTATTCAACCTCAACCCCGACTGGGCTGGTGCTGCCGCAACCCACCTGAACAACCAGACCAACCGGCTTGCGTGCCACACCAGTCGATCCGGTGCACAGACGATTGCGAACGATGTCGCTACGGCTGTGTTGTTCGACGTCGAAACATTCGATGTGGGCGGCTTGCACTCAAACTCCGTCAATCCCGATCGCATCACCTGTCCGGCTGGTGGAGGTGGCCTGTACCTGTTGTGTTACACGGTCACCTTCGACACTCAGGCCACCAGGTGGCGTGCTGCATGGATGAGCCGGAACGGGTCGACGGGTGACCGACACGGGATCACGGTTGTCAATGCCGTGACGGGCAGCAACGTCACGTCGTTATGTGGGACGACCATTCAACGGATGGTCCCAGGCGACTACTTCCGGGTGATCGCATCACAATCCTCTCAGTTCGCTCTCAACGTGCTCGGTAACGCCACGGCGGCTGCGTTGACGACGTTCGCAGCGACCAGGTTGGGCGACTGATGCCGGAGTGGCGTTGCGCCGCCCACGACGTTCGTGAGGAGGGGCGCCAGCAGCGACTCCGGGAGAGGCAGCTATAGGTTGAGGCGGTAAGAACCGGGGGTCGTTGACTCCCAACTCAATGCACCTGTCGCGCTCGTACCCGGGCGTTGACGAGACCGGCACGATCATGCTGCAGTCCGCACCTGACTGCACCACCCCGTACTCGGGGCCGTTCCGCAAGATGACCGTCTTCGTCGCTGGCTACTCCACCGAGCACGAGCGACTGTTCATCCGGGCGAAGCGCACCGAGGCAATCAAGTACGCACGCGACAACAAGCTCACCTTCGACCAAGTCCTGGCGTCGCAACTGTGCAACACGGTCGCCGAAGAACTGTTCGCGTTCTAGCGGCGCTGGCGTTGCAGCTCGATCACCATCGCTGCACCTTCGAGCACGTCCAGCATCCGATCGACCTGAGCGTCGTCGAGCTGTTTCCAGGACACCAGATCTCGACGCAAGATCACCTCGGCCAGCTCGATCCGCTCGTCCCGGGTGAGCCCGAGAGCGTCGGCGAGCAGAAAGATCTTGCGTCGACGCGCTGCAGGGGTACCGGTTTCCGCCTGGGACATGGGCTTACACTACGCGCTGATGCCACGCAACGCCTCGTACAGCGGATCGTTCGACGAGATGCCATTGTCGGTTCAGCGCGCCGCCTCGGTCCCACGCGACTGGTACGACCAGGCGCTGTGCCGCAACGACAACGGGTTCGTCAAGTGGGCGTGGATCGCCGAGGAAAAGGTCACCTACAAGCTGGGCACCCAGAAGATCAAAGGCCACGTCCTGCACGATCTTGCGTTGACCGTTTGCGCTGTGTGTCCAGTCCAATGGGAGTGTGCCCTCGGGGCGATCCAGGCTGACGAGCGCGCTGGTGTGTGGGGCGAGCACGTCGACCGTCTCAGGTTCATCGCGAACAGCCCTCACCAAGCCGCTCAGGCCCGAGCGATGGGCTTCACCGTGCAGGAGGCTGTACAGCGCATCGCAACCGGCATATCATGACGCCATGCTCACACTCACCCGTTGCACCATCACCACGGATGACGACACGCTCGGGGAATTGATGCCCGACGCCGTGGTCATCATCAGCGGCGACTCCCCGAACTCGACCGTCCAGATCAGCGTCCCCGACAACACCCGCCGCAAGTTCGTGCGAGTCGAGCGAGTCCTCGAGGCGGTCATCAAAGGCTCCGGTAAGGAGTGGGTGATCCAGGGGCGCTCCGAGAACCTTGAGCAGGCCGTTGGTGTGAGTAGCGATGAATCGCAGGTGACGTACCGAATCAATGCTGCGGGCGGCTGCCAGGGTTGCTCATGAACTACTTGGTCCTCGTCATCGTGCTGGCGGCGGTGACATTTCGCGTGGCGCGTTTCGTGGTGCTTGACACCCTGGTCGAAAACCAGCGCTTCAGGGTCTACGCCTGGCTGCTCAACCACGAGCACTGGTTCTTCCACAAGATGCACGAGCTGCTGTCCTGCCCGTACTGCATCACCATCTGGATCTCCGGCTTCGTCGTTGGCGCATACATGATCTTCGTCGGCTCGATGCCGATGCCTGTCTTTACCTGGCTCGCAGTTGCCACCGGTTCGCTGCTGTACTGGAGAGCAATCGACTACGAACGGGACGACTGATGGAAACAGCCGCACTCACACGCGCCGAGGAGCGAGAAGCAGCGCAGATGACCCGCTTCTTCGAGCGCGTACGCATGGGGTGCGGCCCGCTGAACGCTGCAATCGAAGTCGGTTGGTCACCTCGAGGTCTCGAGAAGCGCACCAAAGATCCCGACTTCGCCGACATGCTCGCCGTTGCACGCGAACGCCTTCTCGAGGACATCGAGGAGACCGTCATCGAAAAGGCCCGTTCAGGGAACGTGAAGTGCATCCAGATGGTGCTGTACAACCAGAGAGCCGACCGGTGGAAAGACGTCCGGCACATCAAGATGGAATCGTCCGGCCAGTTGGATCAGACCGTTGTGTTGTCGGTGAAGCAGGCGATGGTCGAGTTGCTGCGTGACCGTGGGTCGGTCGCCGCCCTGCAGCCAGCGCCGGTTGCGCTCGAGGCGATCGATGTCGACAGTCGCTGACGACCTCGTTGCTCAGGCGCAGAGCATCGGGCTCCCGTCGCTGATCGGGATGAAGATCGGCCACACCATCTGGGACGGTGGGTGGCAGCCGTTCCCGTTCCTACTCGACATCGAATCCGAACTCGTCCCGGCGTGCATGAACCAAGACGAGCAGGACTGGTTCATCCTGAACGCACCCAACCAGATCGGCAAGACATCGATCGCGGTGCTGTTGATCTTCTGGTTCATCGGCATGTTCCCCGACCGCCAGGTCATCTTCATTTCCTACTCGGACGGCTACAGCACCGAGACAGGTCGGCTGGTTCGCGACCTGTTCAAGCGCTACGGCGAGGAGTTCTTCGGGCTCAGCGTCGACCGCGACAATGACTCCCAGGGCGACTGGTCGCTCGCCGGCCACCCATCGGGCGGGATGTTGTCGGTCGGCATCGGCGGTCAGATCACCGGACGTCAAGGCCACCTCGTGTGGGTGGATGACATCCTCAAGACGATGGAGGAGGCAGCCTCGTCCACCACGAAGGATGGTCACTGGTCCGCATGGCAGGGCGCCATCTGGGGCCGCCGCCAACCCGGCTCCACCTACGTGGTGGCCTCAACCTGCCTGGCCGACGACGATCTGTCCGGCCGGCTCAAAGCACAGCAGGACGCCGACGGTGGTATCCCGTGGAAGCGGCTCGTCTACCCCGGCATCTGCTACGCGCCCGAAGACCACGAAGGAGACCCCGCCCAGTATCGCGACCGGCTCGGTCGAGCCCCCGGTGACCCGCTCCACACTCGCTTCACCCGCCCCGGCGACACACAGGAGAACAACTGGTGGACGTTGGCAGAGATCCAGTTGAAGAACCCGCAGTTGTTCGACTGCATGATCCAGCAGAACCCGAACAACTCAGACACCGGCATGTTCCCCGCCGATCGTTGGGTCAAGATGCTGCGCGCCGACTGGCCGGACCGGTTCGTGTCGTGTCGCGCATGGGACATCGCTGAGACCGAAGGCGGCGGTGACTACACGGTTGGCGTGATGGTGTCAAAGGCGTCGAACGGTCTCGTGTTCATTGAAGGCCGGTACCGCAAGCAGGTCGGGCCCGAGCAAGGCATCATCGATGTCAAGTCCACCGCTCAAGCCGACGGCCATCACGTCCCGGTCCTGATTGAGGAGGAGAAGGGCGGCGCAGCAAAAAAGCTGGTCGCCTTCTACGCACAGCATCTCTCCGGGTTCCAGGTGATCGGAACACCCACCGACGGCTCGAAGGAGGTGCGAGCAACCACTTACTCGATCCTGCAGAAAGGTCGTCAGGTGGTGCTGCCCGCCGACGAGGAGGACGCCGAATGGGTGGAGCCGTGGATCAAGACTCACAAACTGATGATGGGCGACGGCCGCAAGCCGAAGCACGACGACGAGATCGACGCCGCCGCTCACGCCATCCGGTATCTGGTCGTCCACGACCCAGCTGAGTACGCCGACGCATCCGAGATCACCGACCAACGGATGATGGAGCTACAGCAGATACTCGAGGAGATGGGCCTCTAGCGAACCATGAAGCGGGCATGTTCGGACTCCCGCAAGATCTTGCGATCCGGGCGCTTGTCCGACTCGACCCAGGTGGTGATCCGCTGCTTGGACATCTGGTGATGCTGGGGCATCAGAATCTTGAACCGCTGGTCAAGCGGGTACGGCGAGTAGCCCCCGACG
>NZ_JBDNFF010000298.1:0-14987 GCF_041689975.1 Gemmatimonas sp. | reverse complement strand
CTCTTGCTGTCGCTCTTGCTGTCGCTCTTGCTGTCGCTCTTGCTGTCGCTCTTGCTGTCGCTCTTGCTGTCGCTCTTGCTGTCGCTCTTGCTGTCGCTCTTGCTGTCGCTCTTGGTGCTACTGTCGGCGGACGAAGACTCAGAGCGGGTGCGCTGGTCCTTCTTGCCGTCCTTGCCATAGTCCGTGATGTAGAACCCGGATCCCTTGAACAGGAGGCTGGCGCCACCCGAGATAATGCGCGTGGCCACTCCCGTGCCATCCGGCGTGGGAATGCTTTCCGGAACTTCAGAAATCTTGAACCGCGCCTCGATGATGGACCCGTCGGGAGAGCGGAACTCGTAAGTCGGCATGGCTACGTTACTTGGCTAGGGTCAAACAGCCTTGAAACATAGCCATGTCGGCCACGGGTTTCAACGGGTACGGCTCAGGTCACCGTGAGCGTGTTGGCCCCGGGCGCATACATTACGGTGAGCATGACAAGATTCTCGGCGCGCTGGGGGGAATTCTGCCAGACGCCGGCGCCGTTGTATAGCGCGCCGTGATTCGGGCAACGGAAGCTGGTTCCGTTCACAACGTTGATCGTGGTGCCGGCATGCGGACAGCGCATGGAGAACGCGGCGAAGGTCGTGGCACTGAGCCTCGTGATCGCTACCGGTCCACCGTTCACGTTGCCCACGCTGCCGGCCACGCCACCGACGTTGGCCAACGCGGGCCAGGCCGCGATGGTGACCTGCAGTCCAGCAGCGGCCACGCTGAGAGACACCGTGACGGTTCGCGCCGCGACTCCGGTCGCGTTGACGGTAATGGTGGCCGTGTAGGTGCCGGCGGCCAAGGGGCCGGCGCTGGCCCGCACTGTAAGGGCCGCCGGGGCGGACGTCTGGCTGAGCGTGGTGGTGAGCCAGCCGGTGCCGCCGGGACCGTACGCGACCGTAGTCGCCAGCCCCAGCAGCGAGCCGCCACCGCCGTTGTTGCACTGCACGACCTGCGTGGCCGGCGTCCCGCCGATAGGAGCCGAGAACGACAAGGCGGAGGCCGAGAGCTGCAGCGCGGGCGGCGTAGTGGGATCCTGGACCAACAACGACACCGCGAGGGTCTGGGCGCTGTTGCTGACGCCAGCGCCCGTGATCGACACGGTGGCCGTGTAGTTGCCGATCGGTAGTGTGCCGCGCTGTGCCGACAGGGTGAGCGTGGATGGGGCCGAGGCCTGACTGAGCGCCAGCGACAACCAGCCGGTGCGTTGGTTCGGACCGTAAGTCAGAGTGACCGCCAATCCGCTCAGAATGCCGCCGCCGACGTTGGCAAGCGCGATCGTTTGCGCGGCCGGAGCATTTCCGGTGAGCGTGGCGAGGAAGACCACGGCGCTGCGGTCGAGACCCAACACCGGCGGGGTAAGCACGCCACCGATCGTGAGCGATCCGTCACCATTCTGCCGTACGTCGAGTGCGGCGAGCGAGGCCGTCGGTTGCCCACCGAGCCACGTGCCGTCATTCGCGAAGACCGCCCCGTGATTGGGACAGCGGAAACCAGTGGCGGTCGCGTCCACAATCGTGCCTCGGTGCGGACACACCAGCGAGAGCGCGCGGAACTGCGCATTCCCGACCCGTTCCACCAATACCGGCGCCTCGGTCCCGGACACAACGACCGTGCGGCCACCGACTGATGCGAGCTCGGGGACGGTGGCAGGATCGAAGCGGAAGGGCGCCGGAATCGCGCCGAGCACTTGTTCCGGCGCGCTGATGATGCCGTCGCCGCAGCCCGAGATCAGGACCCCGAGCGAAAGCACGGAGGCGGAGGCCAGAAACCCGCGGCGATCCACGCGGCTGCACCCACCGCAAGCCGACGGCTCGGACGACGGCTCGGACGACGGCTCGGACGACGGCTCGGAGGTCAGATCAGTAGGCATGAGGGGAATTTAACGCGGGACGGAGGGCTGTCGAGATCGGATATCACGACGCCGTTCATGGATTCGTCACGCGAGGATCTTGGGGGTGTCACGTTCTCAGCGTGCGGACCGGCGTGGAACGCTGCATGTTGGTGAGACGTCACGGGGGTTTGCGGTACCGAGCGCCCCCTGCTGTTCCCCACCGGAGCGTCCTGCGTGTTCTCTACCTGCTTGTACTGCCACGGCGCCCTCGGGCGGAACGAGGTGCTCGAGGAGTTTCCCGTGGGCCGCCGGCTAGCGTTCGACGCCCGTCGCGGGCGTCTGTGGGTGGTGTGCCGCGGGTGCCGCAACTGGAATCTTTCGCCACTGGAAGAGCGCTGGGAAGTGGTGGAGGCCTGCGAGCGGCTGTATCGCGAAACGCCGGTACGGGTGAGTAGCGACCAGATCGGTCTGGCGACGCTGAGCGAGGGGCTCGACCTGGTGCGGATCGGCACGCCGCTACGGCCGGAGTTCGCGGCGTGGCGCTACGGCGGTCGCCTGCGGAAACGGCGCCGGCAGTTGCCCGACGCGCGCGCGACCGCCATCGCATTGCTGAGTCAGAGCGCTGCGATCATGGTTGGCGCCGTGGCCGCGATGGCCGGTGTCACGTATACGCTCACGAGCAGCCGCGCGTGGAAGGCGGCGGTCGTGGATCCGCTGGAACAGGTAGAGGCGCGACTACAGTATGACCGCACCATTGCGCACGTCCGCACGCCCGATGGCCTGCTTCGACCGTTGCGATTCAGCCACATCGCTCGACTCGAGATCATCGCCGAGTACGATCGACCGTGGGTGCTGCGGGTCGCGCATGCGCAGGGGATCACCGATCTCGAGCAGGCGCAGGCGATTCACGTGGCGAGCCCATTGCTGGCGCGGCTCAACACGCGCGGCGGTACGCCGGGACAAGTGCTCGATGCCACGCGCCGTATCACCGAGGCCGGCGATGCAGAACAGTACATCCGCAGCAGCAGTGCGCTGCGGGTCACGCGTCGTGCGAAGAACACGATTTTCTGGGACGATGACGTGGGCGTGCTCGGGCTCACCGGCACGGAGCGCCTGGCGCTCGAGATCGCAATGAACGAGGACGCGGAACGTCAGGCCATGCAGGGAGAACTGCGCGCGCTCGAAGACGCGTGGCGCGACGCGGAAGAGATCGCGGAGATCGCGGATGGCATGTTTTTCCCGTAGCTCGTCATGAGTGCTTTCGGCAGCCTCGGCGCAGCTGGAGAGCGAGCTGGTTCGCGCGACGCTCGCGGAGCACGCGAAGAGACGCGAAGAACAGCAAGACGGGTCACGCGGCCGTTGCAACAGCTATCGAACCCGGACACTTTACGTTTATGCCAAAAGTAAAGGATGCACTTTTGCGGACGACTCGCGTGTCCAGCAAGCACCAGATCACGATCCCGGTGGCGATCCTGCGAGCAGCCGGGATCAAGGTCGGTGAACGTGTCAGCGTGACATGTGACGGCATGGGCCGCGTCGTGCTCGAACGCGAGCGCGATGTGCTCGCCAAGTTTGTCGGCGCGCTCACCGGCGTGTATCATCGCGATGAAGTCGACACTCTGCGTGACGAATGGGCGTAGTTCACCTCGACGCGGGAGTGATCATCGGATTGCTCGACGCCAATGACGCGCATCACGTCGCGGCGCATCGCGCTCTCGCGTCAGTCACACGTGATGGGCATCGATTGGCCCTGGCCGCGTCAGCGTTCGCCGAGTGTTTGGTCGGCCCATTTCGTCGCGGGAAGGCATGTGTGGAAGTTGTGCGGAGTTGGATCGAACGACTGCCGATTGCGATCGTTCCCCTCGATACCGAAACCGCAGTCGCCGCTGCTCAAATTTGCGCTCAGCACGTCGGCGTACGGTTGTCTGACGCGCTCGTCATCGCGACGGCATCGAAAAGCGCCGCGGAGCAACTGATCACGACGGATGGTAAATGGCCAACGGCCAAAGCAATGAAGGTGAAATTGGTGATCACACCGATCTAGCGGTATTTTCGCAAATCTCACGTCCTGCGACGGCCAAGTTTCACGAGTTTTCAACGGAGAATCCTGTCTCCTGCCGCTCGCGAAAATGCTACTTGAAAGAAGTGGCGAAGCGCGGCACGGCTGAACTGATTACACAGCAGTAGTGTCCCAACGTTTTTCAGAGGAAAACGAGTGGAATGGGCTCGAAATCAGCGTCTGAATAACCAGGTGGTGGCGTAAGCAGTTGATGGAGCGGGACTTGCGCGAACAGGGCCACACTCAGGATCTGTAGCATTTCGTACATGCTCTGCCGGTCAAGCGGTAGAACTTGCTTCGCGATCCAGATGTGCGTCTTCTTCGCGTGCCTTCGCGATCTTCGCGGACTTCGCGCGAACGGCGGTGCTGGCGGCTGCTGCGGAGCGATCGGAGAGCCAGCTGGTTCGCGCGACGCTCGCGGAGCACGCGAAGAGACGCGAAGAACAGCAAGATGATGGAAATGGGCATCGTGCCGACGGACGGGGCGCGGCGAACAACCACTCCTGTCGTGGCGGTTCTTCGGTGCAGGACGGTCCCGCGCGCCTCCGCGCAAAAGACCGACATGCAGCGCCTCGTCGTTCACGTCGAGACCAGACACAACGACTCCGTTCCCCAGGCAAATCAGCCACGTACACCGTTCTAATCCCAAAACGTTGGGACGCTACTGAATCGGTATCATTGAAAAATGCGGCGCGTGCCCCCGCGGCGCGAGGCCGAGGGAACGGGTGGCAGCTGAGATCGCCACGATCACCGTCCGCACGTTGTCGCCCGTAGCGTTTACGGCGCGCCCGTCTGCCCGCGGATTTCGCCACCCGGGAAGGTGGTCGAGTGCACGTTCACGTACGCGTTGCCGGTACGCAGCAACGTCATCAGCGAATCGAGCACGATCGGCGGCTGTCCACTGATGCCGCGAATAGCCGCTGCCGTGAACGTGCCGGTGAGCACACCGCTGTTGCTCGTAAGCGACTGTGCGCCCAGATCGACAACGATACCCGCCGTGGCCGCGGGTCCAGCGGGGGCGTGGATGTGGGCGCCGGTCGGCGTCGAGGCCATCCCCTGATACGTGACGGTGTAGGTCACAGTGGTTCCGCTGCGCGTGAAAAGCGCCGCGCCGTTCGCACTCGTGGTCACAGGCGTCGGGCGCTCGTTCGCGCCGTTGAGCAGCGCCAGAAGGCCACTCGGCAAGACGGTCACCGTACCCGACATGCCCGCGTGAAGTGTGCAGACGTACGGGTAGCTGCCGACCGTCGGGAAGGTGCGGGCCACCGACGTGCTGGAGACGATCGGGACGTTGGCCGGCGCGCCGGCCGACTGAAACACGACGTTGTGCCCGACAGTGCCGAAGCTGAAGGTGGCGACGCCGCCTTCGGCGATGGTGATCGCAGGCGGTGTGAACACGTTGGCGTTCGTCGCCTGCACGTCGACGGCGGTCGCGCCGCTGATCGGCGTGGAGACGGTGAGCGCCGCGGTTCCAGTGGCGGTGACGCCATCACGCGTGAGTGAGGCGCCGATCGACGCCGCGCCCGGCGCAATGGCGGTGACCAGTCCACTGACACTCACAATGGCCTTGGTGCGATCGGCCGACAGATACGTCACACCGGTTGCGCCGGCGATGGCGTTACCGCGCGAGTCACGCGCGGTCGCCATGAGCTGGGTTGTGCTACCGATCGCTGCTGACGGCGCGGCCGCCTGCACGGTCAGCGTCGCGAAGCGCTGCGCGACATCGACTGAAACGGTGCCCGAAACCAAGCCGCTGGTGGCGGTGATAGTGGCCGTACCATTGCCGGTGGCGGTCACGGTTGCGCTGGCGCCGGAAGTGGTGACGGTAGCCACCGCGGCGTTGCTGGAAGTCCAGCTCACGGTGGCACCGCTGATTGTGGCCTGACTCGCGTCTTTCACCACGGCGGATAGTGCCCGCGTGGCGCCGACGGCGGTGAGGGTTCCGGTTTCGGCGGCGCTGACCGCAACGGATGCCGCGACGGCGGCGGGCGGCGGTGTGGTCGTGCCACTGTCGCCACCGCAAGCCGCGAGGGTGAACAGCAGCGCCACGGTAGCGGCACCTGTAGATAAGCGCATGCCGCGTGCATCACGGACTGTGGTGAACATCGGTCGATCTCCGGACGAGAATGGATCGGCGACGCGGACTTGCATCGCCACAGGGGGTAGAGGAGACCAGCGACGAAACTATTCCTGCGGTTCCCGCAAGCGGTCGGTCCACGCGAGAAGGTACGTCGCAGATGACGCTCGGCGGACCACGTCGGTCTCCGTCATCCTGGCAATGATCGAGCTCGACCGTGGCGGTACAGCGGCCGCTTTCGTGGCCGCAGTGGCGGCAGTATGCACTGCTCGCGCCAGCGCGCTCGTTGCGCAAGCGTCCGCCGATGAGCGTGACCGGCATGTCATCCCGATCGGGCGTGTAGCCGGCCAGGCATTCATGCGGCACAATGCCCAGAGCATAGAGATCACGCGCCGTCGTAGCCGGTGCACCGATGAGCTGTTCGGGCGCGAGGTACTCCGGCGTGCCCACGGTGACGCTGGTCAGCCACGAAGCCTGCTGGACAGCCTCCGCCGCGTCCGGCAGCTTGCCTGCATGTCTTCTCCCCGATTCTTGCTGTTTCCGCGTGGCGTGGCGGTCGCCGCTGCCGTGCTCGCCTGCGTGGCGTCTGCCCAAGTCGGCGCTCAGCCGCCGACGCTCACCGGTCCCGGCGTCTCGGCCGAACTGGCTCGCCGCCGTGCCGCGCAGGTGACCGACGTGGCCTATGACCTGGCCCTTCGCGTGAATGCCGGAGACACCGCCACCGGCCGAGTCACCGTGTCCTTCACACAGCGCGTTCCGGGAGACGTGGTCCTCGACTTCCGCGGCCTGCTTGTAGGCGACGGGCGGATCAACGGGTCGGCGTGGCCTGAGGTCGCGGCGGCGTGGAATCGACACCACCTCGTGATTCCAGCGGCGCGCCTTCACACCGGCCGGAACTCGGTGGAAGTGGCGTTCGCGACACCAGTGGCGCAGGCCGGTGCGAGCATCATCCGCAACCGCGACGCCACCGACGGCAACGTGTATCTGTACACGCTGCTCGTGCCGTCCGATGCCAACCTGCTCTTCCCGTGTTTCGACCAGCCCGATCTCAAGGCGAAGGTGCGCCTTTCGCTCACCACACCGGCCGCGTGGCGCGCGCTCGCTAATGGCGCGCAGATCGGCGCTGACACCGCCGGCGCGCTCGTCACGCATCGTTTCGCCGAGACACAGCGCCTCAGTACGTATCTCATCGCATTCGCGGCGGGGCCGTGGGCCAGCGTGACGCGCGCGGTCGCGACGACCACGAAAGCGGCGCCGGTGCCGGTGTCGCTGTGGATGCGGCAGTCGCGAAAGGCCGAGGCCGAAAGTGATACGCTGATCGAAATGAACGCACGCGCATTGCGCTGGTTGGGTGATTGGTTCGGCATTCCCTATGCGTTCGACAAGTTCGACGCGTTACTGGCGCCGGCATTCCCGTTCGGCGGCATGGAGCATCCGGGCGCGGTGTTCTACAACGAAGAGAGCTTCATCTATCGTGAACGGCCCACGGTATCGCAGCTACTTGGCCGACAGGCGACGACGTTTCACGAAGTCGCCCACCAGTGGTTCGGCGACTATCTGACCATGCGCTGGTTCGACGATCTGTGGCTCAAGGAAGGCTTCGCGACGTACATGGCGGCGCGCATGCAAGCCGATCTCGAGCCCACGTCGAACGCATGGAAAACATTTTATCTGCGCAACAAGCCGGTGGCGTATGCGACCGACGCCACGGCCGGGACGACGCCGATCTGGCAGAAGCTGGGCAACCTCGATCAGGCCAAGAGTAACTACGGCCCGATCGTGTACAACAAGGCGCCGGGCGTGCTCAAGCAGCTCGAGTACCTCGTGGGCGCTGCCGCCTTTCAGCGCGGCGTGCAGGACTTTCTGCGTACGCATGCGTACGGCAATGGCACGTGGCGCGAGTTGCTCGGTAACGTGGGGCGCGCGGCGCATCGCGATCTCACCGCGTGGGGCCGGGCCTGGATGCTGCGCCCCGGCATGCCGTTGGTGGAACAGCAACTCACTGTGCGCAACGGCGTGGTGCAGCGACTGGCGCTGGTGCAGCGCGCCGCGCAGCCGTCGCTGTCCGGTCGCGGTGCGTGGCCGCTCAAGGTGCAGGTGCTGCTGTATTACGCGAACAAGCCGGCGGTGCGTCTCCCGGTGGAGATGCGCGGCGACACCACCATTGTGACTGCCGCTGCCGGGCGGCCGGCCCCCGACTTCGTGTTCGCCAACGAGGGCGACTACGGCTACGCGATCGTGCTCCCCGATTCGATGAGCGTGCAGTGGCTCGAACAACACATTGGCCGCGTGGACGACGATTTTCTGCGCGCGATGTTGTGGGGCTCGCTGTGGGACCTGGTGCGTGACGCGCGTCTCTCGCCGACGCGTTATGCCGACATGGTGCTGCGCGAATTGCCGAATGAGCGCGACGAGCAGATCACGGGCACGTTGGTGGGGCGACTGACCACGGTCATCGGTCGCTACAGCGACAGCACCGCGCGTGAGGCGCTGCTGGCGCAGGCCGAACCGTTGCTGCTTCGTGGCGCTGCCGACAGTGCGCGCAGCTATGGGCAGCGCAAAGCGCAGCTCGACGCGGTGATCGGGCTGGCGCGTTCTCGAGCCTCGTTGCAGCGGCTGGACGGTTGGTTGGACCGTGACAGCGTGGTGGGACTGGCGTTGCGCGCGCCCACGCGGTGGTCGATCGTGACGCGACTGGTGGCGCGCGCGGCACCGTCGGCGCCATCGCGATTAGCGGCCGAGGCCCGTCGCGATTCCACGAGTGAGGGACAACGGCAGGCGTTCGTGGCCGATGCAGCGCGGCCGAATGCGGCGAACAAAGAGGCGTTGTTCACGCGGTGGTTTGGCGACGCGGCGCTGAACGAAGAATGGGTCACGTCGAGCCTGCGCAGCTTTCACGACGGCGATCAGGCGGCGATCACGAAGCGGTATCTGGTACCGGCCCTCGACACGCTCCCGTGGATTCAGCAGAACCGTCGCATCTTCTTTTTGGGGAGCTGGCTCGGGGCCACGATCGGCGGGCAGCACGATGCCGAGGCGCTGCTGCAGATCGACCGCTGGCTGAAGGCGCATCCGGCGCTGGCGGCGGACCTGAACCAGAAGATCCGGCAAAGCCGAGACGAGCTCGAGCGTACAGTGCGGATCAGGGAGGCGTTTGGCGCGGGGACCGTTCGTCCGTGATGCGCGGCGTCTTGTTTTCCATCTTATGGAAAATAGATCAGACTGCGCCTTGTCCCAGTGAGCCGCCCGTTTGTGACCTAGCCCAGTGACGTTCGTCCGCCTTAGTTTGTTGTTTGGAATACTGGTCAGGATTGTGTGACACTCTCGTCCCAACCTGTTAACGACAAAGCGGTTGGCGGCGTGACGCGCGAGCGTTACACCATCGGCCGTCGCTCGCCCGCTCCGCCTTCCCCTCCATCGGAGACCCTTTATGGGTAGGTTTTTCTCGTTCGCCGCGGCACTCGCGGTTGCCATACTCCCGCTCTCGGCGGACGCACAGACCCGAGATATTTCGGGCAAGGTAACGCAGGCTTCCGTCGGCACTCCCTTGTCTGACGTGACGGTCAGCATCGTCGGACAGCAGGTCGGTGTCCGCACCAACGAACGCGGTGAATTCCGCATGCGCGTGCCGTCGGGCGAAGTGGTCGTGCTGGCGCGACAGCTCGGCTACAAGCGCCAGACCATCCGCCTCGGCCCGACCGAGAACACGGCGAATTTCGTTCTCGACAAGGACGTGCTGCAACTGGAAGGCGTGACGGTGACCGGTCAGGCGACTGTTACCGACCGACGGGTGGCGGCGACCGCCGTGGCAACCGTGGCTGGCCCCGAGTTGAACCGTGTGCCGGCGCGTTCCATTGAAAGCAATTTGGCGGGTAAGGTCGCTGGCGCTCGGATGTTCGAGAACAGCGGCGCCCCCGGCGGCGGCGCGCAGATCCAGATTCGCGGCGCCACCTCGGTGCTCGCCTCGGGAGACCCACTGTACGTGGTGGACGGCGTCATCATTTCGAACGCCAGCATCTCGTCGGGCTCGAGCTCGGTGACTCGCGCCTCGGGCAGCACGGGATCCAGTCAGGACCAAGTGGTGAATCGTTTGGCCGACTTGAACCCGAACGATGTCGAGAACATCGAAGTGCTCAAGTCGGCGGCGGCGACGGCCATTTACGGCTCGCGCGCCACGAACGGCGTGGTGGTGATCACCACCAAGCGGGGCAAGCAGGGCAAGGCCACGTGGAATGTGGTGCAGCGCGCCGGTACGCAGCAGGCGCAGCGCTTGCTTGGACATCGTGAATTCGCCAGCTACGACGAAGTGAAGCCGTTCGTCGGCGGCGTGCTGGGCGATTCCATTGCCCGTGCCGCGTGCGGCACCGGCCCGTGCCCGGCGTTCGACTGGCAGCAGGAGCTGTATGGCCGCACGGCGCCCAGCTGGGAGACGCTGCTGTCATCGGCCGGTGGTGCCAACAACACGCGGTATTTCATCTCGCTGAACGACCGGCAGGAGTCGGGCATCGCGATCAACACGGGCGCCCGTCGTACCGGTGGTCGCATCAACCTCGACCAGACGATCGGCACCAAGCTCACCGTGAGCGCCGGTCTCGATGTCACGCGCAACTTCTTCCAGCGCGGCTTCGGCAACAACGACAACTCCGGCGTGAGCCCGATCTACTCGTTGGCGTACAACCCGGCGATCATCGACCTGCAGGCGAAGGACGCCTCGGGTCGTTTCGTGCAGATGCCCTTCTACACTGGCAACACGCGGCCTGGCTTCGGCACGTCAAATCCGTTCGAGGTGTTCAATTTCGCCGACAACACGGAAAGCGTGTGGCGCCAGTCGGGTAACGTACGCGTGGGCTACACGGCGTTGTCGACCACTAAGAACTCGGTGCAGCTTTCCTACCTCACGGGCGTCGACCGCTTTCAGCAGGAAGGCAACCAATACTTCCCGAATTACTTCCAGGTAGAGCCGGCCGACGGCTTCCTTGGCACATCGAGTCAAGTGAACGCGTCGAGCCTGCAGATGAATCAGGGTATCAACGCGGTGTGGACGTATACGCCCGGCGGCAAGTGGTTCACCTCGGCGACCACGTCGTTCGGTGGCACCTACGAGACGCAGGCCCTCAACCAGTACAGCGTGCGCGGACGTGGCTTGCTGCCCACTCGCAAGATCGCCTTGGGTGCGACCGACATCGCGATCACCAACTCGCGCACGGAGTTCCGCGACCAGTCGCTGTATGCGCAGACGCAGTTGCTCATGCTCGACGAGAAGCTGGCGTTGAACGCTGGTGTGCGAGCCGACCGCTCGAGCGCCAATGGCGACCGTGAGAAGTACTTCACGTTCCCCAAGTTCTCCGGCTCGTACCGCTTCGTGAAGCCGCTCACGGACAAGATCGATGAAATCAAGTTCCGCGGAGCGTGGGGCCAGTCGGGCAATCGTCCGCGTTGGGCCGACCGTGACATCCTGTATGCCGACGGCGGGCTGATTGGCGGGAGCGGTTCGTTGGTGTCCGCCGGGTTGCTGGGCAGCACCACCGTGAAGCCGGAAGTCATGAACGAATTGGAATTCGGTACAGACGCCACGCTATTCGGCGGCCGGATCGGCGTGGAATTCTCGCGCTACCAGCGGCGCATTACCGACCTGTTGCTCACCTTCCCCTTGGCACAGTCGTCGGGGCTGGGCAGCCAAGTCATCAACGGTGGCCAGCTGTCCGTGCTCGGCACGGAAGCGGTTCTGTCGGCGGTCCCGGTGCGCACCGGCAATTTCGAATGGACCACGCGCATCATCTATAATCAGAATGCGCAGTTCACCGACTCGATTCCGGTGCCGGCGTTTGCCGTGGCCGGTTCCTTCGGCGCCGCGTACGGCCGCAATCGCATTCAGGGCGGCACGCGTTCCACGAACATCTGGGGTAACGCGCCGTTTCGGCCGAACCCAGTTGCGGGCCAGCCGAACACCGTGGCCGACACGATCCTGTTCGACTCGAACCCGATTCACACCACGACGTTCAACAACGACTTTTCGTACAAGCGTTTCACGCTGTCGGCGTTGATCGACTGGCGGAACGGTGGCTACGTGTCGAACATGACGAACAACTTGTGGGACGAGGGTGGTCAGTCGGCCGACTTCTCCGATGCGGCTCCGTCATCTATCGTGCCGGCTTCAGGTAACGTCCCGGCTTCACGCGCCTGCGGTACGCAGACGCTGGGCGCCTGTCGCTACGCCACGTTCAACAGTGGCGACATCCGTCCGTACATCCAGAACGGTTCGTATGTCAAGATTCGTGAAGTCTCGGTGAATTACCAAGCGCCCGACGCGTTGGCGAAGAAGATTCCGGGTGCAAGCTCGTTGCGATTCAATTTGAGTGGCCGCAACCTGGCGATCTTCTCGAAGTATTGGGGCTTCGATCCGGAGTTCAGCAACTTCGGCAACTCGAACTTCAACCGCTTCATCGACCTCGCGCCATTCCCGGCGAGCCGTCAGTTCTTCTTCAGCGTCGACGTGGGATTCTAGGCCATGACGACCTCAACCAACCTGACCCGGTCCTCCGTGAAGACAATTTCGCTCTCGTATCGCACATGCGGGGCGCTCGGCGCGGCGGTGTTGCTGGCCGCTTGCAGCGCCGACAAGCTCGATATCACGAACCCCAATACACCCACCGTAGCAGCGGCGACGGCGGACCCTCAGGCCCTGCTATTGCAGGCCACAGGGTTGCTGCGGCAGCTACGCGGCGGTCGCGGCGCCTTCATCAGCAACACCGGGATCTTCGGCCGCGAGTCGTACAACTACACGCCACAAGAAGGGCGCAACACCTCAGGCTTCCTGATCGGTATTTCCGGACAGAACCGACTGGATCCGGCGGGCTTTGCGGTTGGAATCTGGGCTGGCCCATACGGCAACCTTCGCGATGTCTTCAATCTGAAGAACGCCGCAGCGGCTTCGGGCTCACTCACGGCGGAGCAGAAGAACGCGACACAAGGCTTCGCCAAGACGATTGAAGGGCTGGAGTTGCTGTACGTGATCAGCACGCGCGATACGCTCGGGGCGGTCGTGGAGATCAAGCAGAATGCCTCCGATCTCGCCGCGTTCGTGTCGCGTGATTCCGTGTACAAGTACATCCTCGCCACGCTGGACGACGGTGCGGCGAACCTGGCGGCGGGTGGAAGCGCGTTTCCGTTCACCATCCACGCCGGCTTCACCGGCTTCAACTCGCCGACCACGTTCCGGCTCTTCAACCGGGCGGTTGCGGCGCGTGCCGCGGCGTACTACGCAACCAGCGGCGGTGGTGCCGCAGCGTGGCAGCGGTCACTGACGGCGCTGACGGCGTCGTTCATGAACACCACCGCCACGACCCGAGCTCAGCTCGATGTCGGTCCATCGCATCCGTACTCGCCCGCCCCGGGCGATGCCAACAATCCGCTCAACGTGGTGACGGCCACCGACATTTATGCGCACGAGTCCATTCGGGCGGACGTGCAGAACAAGGCAAACGCGCAGCCCGATGATCGGTACACCGCCAAGATCGGTGCCCGGCCGGCGCGAAACGCCCCGCAGGGTCTCGGCATTTCGTCGTCCCTGGGCTTCAACATCTTCCCGGCGCTGACAAGCAACATTCCGATTATCCGCAACGAAGAGTTGCTGCTGCTTCGTGCCGAGGCGCTGTTGGCCACGGGGGACAAGGCTGGTGCGATTGCGATCGTGAACCAGATTCGCGTGGGCTCGGGTGGTTTGGCGCCTTCGGCACTCACAGCGGCGTCGCCGGATGCGGACGTGCTGACCGAGATTCTGTACAACAAGCGCTATTCGCTCCTGATGGAGGGGCATCGCTGGATCGACATGCGTCGCTATGGTCGCTTGAACCAGCTTCCGCGCGACATCACAACCGGCGTGAACGTGCACTTCGTGGCTCGCGTGATGCCGATTCCGCAAAGCGAATGCCTGGTGCGCGCGGGCAAGCCGGTGCCGATTGCCGGGCCGGGATGTTAGGCGAGTAGGGAGTCGGGAGTAAGAAGTATGGAGTACTGAAACGCCCTCGTGAGAACTGAATCTCGCGAGGGCGTTTCTCTACCCTGTACTCCCTACTTCTCTACCCCTTACTCGCCTAGTATCCGTCGCGGGTCCAAACGGCGATGGTGCCGCAGCGGCGATCGGGGCCGCTGAACTCGGGGGGCGTCGTGGCGGGGCCGTTGTATATCTCGATACCGGCGATCTGCTTGGGAGGCGGGAGGAGATCCAGATTGAAGAAGCGCGGCAGCACAATTCCATCCAGCAGGATCTGCATGGGACAGGCGCCCGAGCCTTCGCCAGTGAGGCTTCCGCCCGCACGGCGGGACAGCGCCACCGTACCGGCAAATTGCTGATCGGTGATGCGCGAGACATCGACGCCTCGCGTGTTCCGCAGGAAGTCCGACACTTCGCGTGATCCTCGACGATCGATCTCCTCTTGTGTGATGAACTGCCCGTCGCCTACGAGGCGTCGCCGCTCGAAGGCCAACATCCGCATCCCGACGCGACGCTCCTTGATGCGCACGGTGTCGAGCAGATTGTTGGAACGGGTCAGGGAGTACGTAAGGCGTAGCGTGTCCTTGTCAGGCACGTCGATGATGCCAGAAGTTGGCGCAAAACCGATGCGTCGGACCACGACCAGATACTGGCCCGGTGGGACCTGCAGCATGCGAAACCGGCCGTTCTCACCGGTGACCACGCGCGCCGAAGTGCCGACCACGGAGACGTCGGCGCTCACGAGCGGTCGAAGAAGGGTGTCGGTGACGACGCCGTCGATCACGGATTGCGCACTGGCCAAACGTCGCGCCATGGCGGCTTCCCGTTCCTTTTCCTGCGCGGCGCGATCGAGAATACTCGTGCGCTGCTGAGCACCGAGGTCGGTGGTCAGCAATGGTGCGGCGAAGAGCGCAAAACGGACAATGTGCTGTCGGACGCGCAGCGAGTTCCTTGGCGTTTTCTTCATGAGTTGAATCATAGCGGTCTACTTCTT
>NZ_JBDNFF010000297.1:0-7388 GCF_041689975.1 Gemmatimonas sp. | reverse complement strand
TGGGATGAGCTGGCAAAGCCGAGGACCTGCGCCACGTCGCGCACGTCAAAACCGGCGTTCTTGGACAGCTCGGCAGCGGCCAGCACGCGCACCAGGTCGATCACACGCTTCAGGGTGGGCGCCTGGCCCACGGCGAAGCTACGGGACAGGTGCTCACGTGAGACGCTGAGTTCCCTGGCCAGCTGGTCGGTACGCACGGGTCGGCCGGCGCGACGCACCACGCTTTGCCAGACCGCGATCTGCAGCGGGGTCTCGAGGTGCAGTATCGCTGGCGGCTGCGAGAGGGCGCGTTCGAAGCGACTGGAAAAGGCACGACGCAGCACGAGTTCGCGCGCGACGCTGTCGTCCACCCCTTCCACGAGCACGTCGGCGACACCCGCGACGGCCGCTCGCGCGACGAACGGCGCATCGGCCGGCAGCAGCGTCGTGATCAGCACGAACGGGAGACTCGGAAACTCTTCGGCGCGTGAAATCAGGCGCTGTGCGTCTTCACCGGCTCCCGCATCGATGATGACGACATCGACGAGCTCTTTGAGGAGGTACTCCTCGACGTCGGCGGCACTTTTGGCGGCAAGCACGTGCGCCCGACGCCGCGGGAACGCTGCACGCACCAAGGCGCGTGCGCGCTCACGTTTGAGCAGCGCGACCACGCACATGAGCGGAGCAACGCTGTCGGCGCTGCTGCGGGCCGCGGCCATCAGAGAGAGGGCGCGGTGCGCACGCCGGCGCGTGGCGTCGGCGCCTGCGCTGGATCAGCGGCCGGGTCTTCCCCACGCACTATGGCATTGGCGCGCATCAGCACGTCACGCGCGTTGACGTACGACACGAGCTTCGTGGCTTCCGGAAACGTGGCCCACCGACAGGCCGTGATACCCTCGGCACGTTGCGGGGTGGTGTTCGACGCATCGCTGCGCATGAGGTAGAAGTGACAGACCTTGTGCACCAGTCGGCCGCGAAAGCGGAAGAACCAGTCGATGGTGTCGATGGCGCCGTCGAGAAACACATCGTCGAGCCCCGTTTCTTCACGCACTTCGCGCAGCGCGGCGGCGTCGGGCGGCTCGTCTGTTTCGAGATGCCCTTTCGGAAATCCCCAGTTCTGGTAGCTGTCGCGAATGAGCAGGAACATGGGCTCGCCGTCCTGCACGCGATACACGACCCCACCGGCCGATGTTTCGAGCGTGGCGCGCCCAGAGCGCTTCTGCGGATCGCGCGACGTGGTCACGCGACGCCGATCAACGGCGCGCTGCCTTCGAGCGTGGCGCGTCCTTCGATGAACTGCCGCACCAGCGGATCGGTGCTGTGCTGAATCTCGTTTACCGTCCCGACGGCGCGCACCTGCCCTTCGTACAGCATGGCGATGCGCGTGCCCACGGTATATGCGCTGCGCATGTCGTGCGTGATCACCACGCCCGTGACGCCGAGTTGATCACGCATGCGCACCATGAGCGCGTCGATCGTGGCCGACGTGACCGGATCGAGCCCGGTGGTGGGTTCGTCGTAGAGGATGTACTTGGGGCGCAGGGCGATGGCGCGCGCGATGCCGACACGCTTACGCATACCGCCGGAGAGTTCGGCCGGCATGCGGGTCTTCACATCGGGCAGATCGACCAGTGCGAGCGCCTCGTCGACGCGCGTGGTGATTTCCGACTCGCTGAGTTCGCCCTGCTTGCGCAGTCCCATGGCGACATTCTCGCCGATGGTCATCGAGTCGAAGAGCGCGGCGAACTGAAACACGTAGCCGATCCGTCCGCGCAACGCGTACAGGTCTTTGCGCGAGAGTTGGTCGACACGGAGGCCATCGACCCAGACCTCGCCCTCGTCGGGTTCGAGGAGGCCGACGATGTGCTTGATCGCCACCGACTTGCCGGTTCCGGAATAGCCGATGACGACCATGGTCTCGCCTTCGTTGACCTGAAGCGAGAAACCGCGGAGCACCTGCTTGGGCCCGAAAGCCTTGTGGACGTTCTTGAACTCGATCATGAGATCACAAATGTACCGCCAAAGATCGGCGAAGGTAGGCGTGCTGAGCGGGGCAAAAACGCTCGAGGGGCGTCCGATAGTCGGACGCCCCTCGAGCCTGCCGATCCCGCTGAGCCGACGCGGTGTTCAGGCGGCGAAGCTGGACAGGGCACGCCCCACATCACCTTCGCGGAGACGCTTGAGGGCTCGGTCACGCAGCTGGCGCACGCGTTCGCGGGTGACACCGAGCATGCTGCCGATCTCTTCGAGCGTATGTTCACGACCGCCTTCGAGGCCGAAATAGAGGCGGAGGACCTTGGCGTCGCGCGGCGGCAACGTGGAGAGGGCCTGTTCGATTTCGTCGGTGAGGAAGCGGTTCATCGCTTCTTCTTCGGTGTCGGGCATTTCGTCCGCGACGAACCGTTCGATGAGCGAACGATCGCCATCGGGGTCCATCGGAGCATCGAGTCGCACGTCGCCGGTGTTCAGCGCGGCGAGCGACTGTACCACATCGACCGACAGGCCAGTAACCTGCGCGAGCTCTTCGGGCGACGGCTCACGACGGAGCTTCTGCCGGAGGATTTCCGACGCCTTGATGATGCGCGAGAGGTCGGCGGTGCGATTGAGGGGCACGCGCACGGTACGTCCCTGTCGCGCGAGCGACGAGAGAATCGCCTGACGGATCCACCACACGGCGTACGAGATGAACTTCACACCCTGATCGGGATCGAACTTTCGCGCGGCGGTGAGCAGACCGACGTTGCCTTCACCGATCAAGTCGATGAGCGGCAGTCCGCGATTCTGATACTTCTTGGCGACAGAAATGACGAAGCGGAGGTTACGCTTGACGAGTTCCTGCAGCGCGTCCTGGTCACCGGTACGGATCTTCTTCGCGAGCTCGATCTCTTCGGCCGCTTTGAGGAGCGGATACGTGCTGACTTCGTAGAGATACTGGTCGAGGATATCGCGCTCGGGTTCACTGGGCGCGATGCCCGCGGGTGCCGCACGACGGCGCTTCCGCTTGACTTCAGTCATGGAATTCTATGAGACCTTGGGATGAGACATCACCCCTGAAGGAGGAAACGAAATGGATACGGCTTGCCAACAAACGGCGCCGGCGACCCACGGGATCCCAACCGACCGCGGCTGGTCAATTAAGGGGGTAGCCGCGAAAGATACGCCAACGAGAGTCTTTCGCCAGTGTAATCTGCGGAACTCTGCTTGACGCGAGACATACACCTCACTAGACTGCGCGTTCCTGATGCCCTTGCCGGCATGATGCTGTGGTGGGGTAAAGAAGGACAGCAGCGCAGGAAGCCAGTTCCGGGGGCGTAGCTCAGTTGGGAGAGCGCTTGAATGGCATTCAAGAGGTCAGCGGTTCGATCCCGCTCGTCTCCACTCCGTTTGGTCACGGTCTATCAGTCGGTTTGCGGGAATAGCTCAGTTGGTAGAGCACAACCTTGCCAAGGTTGGGGTCGCGGGTTCGAGTCCCGTTTCCCGCTTGTAGTGCAACGGTGTCCTGGGTCGTTAGCTCAGTTGGTTAGAGCGCCACGTTGACATCGTGGAGGTCACAAGTTCGAGTCTTGTACGACCCATACTGCTGGTTTGATGGTGCCCCTGTTTGAGAACCTGGTGAAAGCTGGTCAGTAGCGTCGGTACGCCTGATGCGCTAGGTTCCGAGTCTCTCCGCGAGGGGAGGCTGTGCGTGGATCGTGGTGCATTGGAGTTCTGCGCCTATAGCTCAATTGGATAGAGCATCTGACTACGGATCAGAAGGTTGGAGGTTCGAGTCCTTCTAGGCGCGTAGGGTGATCCGGATGGGAGCACGTCGTCCGGATTCTGGGAGTGGGACAGTCAACGGGGCGTAGCTTAGCCCGGTAGAGCGCGTGCTTCGGGAGCACGAGGTCGCAGGTTCGAATCCTGTCGCCCCGACTGAATACAAAGGGAAGCCCGTCAACGACTTAAAGCGTTGGCGGGTCTTTTTATGGTGTAGTCGTTCAGCCGCCGAGAACGCTGCATCTTCGTAAAGCGACGGAGAGCGGGCTGTCGCGATGGTACGCCAGAGTTCGCCTGGCACTGTTGTGACTAAGCATCAATGGCCGAGTTCGGTTTTCATTCACAATCGGTCACAAATCAAATAATCAAATAGTGCAAAGGTTATGAAAATTTTACGGTAGAGGTCGGCAACGGCACGTGCATTGCCTTTCCTGGAGAGTAGAAAAGCTGTGGACTCCTCTCTCGGGCCCGATCATATGCGCACGATCGTCAATGTCGCTTCCTCTGCCATGCTCGCCGCCCTCACGCTTGCGGCGCCAGCATCCGCGCAGACCATCAGTATTCCAAAGAACAGCGTGGTTGGCAGTTGGGGGGGGCGCCGCCTTTCGCACCTTCGGACAATCGTTCACAGCGACCGGAACGAGTCTCAGCGACTTTTCCTTTTGGATGCAGCCGAGTACTGAGGTCGCAGTTCCTCAGTCGTTCCGGTCGTACCTCTTTGCATGGACTGGGTCGGCCGTGTCTGGAGCGGCGCTGTGGACGAGCGGGCCCATGTCGGCATCTTCGGGTAGTTCTTCCTCGCAATACACCGCGAACATTGGCGCGCTCAACGTGACAAGCGGAAGCTCGTACATCGCATTGTTCAGCACCTTTGGGGAATCGGGTTCGGGGAGTTACAGCTTTGAGGCGAATACTGCCGATCCCGATTCTGGTGGTTCGTTCTTTTTCAAGGGGGCTGGCCCTACCAGCGCGGGGTCATACATGAGCATGGATCAGTATGACCTCCGTTTTGACGCGAACTTCACCCCCGTCCCCGAGCCGAGTACCGTCGTGCTGACGTCGTTCGGTCTCCTCGGCGTGCTTGGCGCTGGTTTCCGCCGTTGCCGGACGCAGTCGACGAAATGATCCGACAGCCGACCACCAAAGACAAGGCCTCTGCTACCACACGTAGGATTGTCTTGTTCTTCGGGAGCGAGAGGTCGCAGGTTCAACTCCTGCCGCCCCGATTATATAGAAGATAAAGAGACACCCCGCAACGACTTCGGTCGCTGCGGGTTCCTTGTTTCTACCCACCCTGCCTGCTCACCCCTCTGTCCACCTCGCGACCAGTCGCTGCCACGGAATCACTGCCGCCACCAGCGCGAGCGTGATCAACGTGCCGGCCAGCGCCCTCCTCGCCTTCGCGGCCGAGCCGGTGGCCTTTTTCACGAGCACGCCCGACACGGTGGCGGCGACGGCCGCCAGGATCATCAGGAAGGGGTGCTCCACTACCAGGCGACGGAGCGCCGGATCCTTCATCGTGGCGCTCATCGACCCGCGCGCAGCGGCCACGGTCGGGCTTACGAACCATAGGCCGAGTCCGGCCAGCAGTTGCAGGTGCACCAAGAGCGTCAGCTTCCGCACCAGACCGGTTTCGGCCGCCGACCAGGTGGCGCTGCGGCTGAGTGCCCGTGCGAGTACAAGTACACCGACGATGAGGACCGCCCACGCCAGCAGGTTGTGCGTACCAATCAAGATCCCGTACATCCGATCACCCTCCGAAGATTGAGACTACACTCGGAATGTTATCCTGCCTGTAGCCGTTGCGCTGTTCCTTATCTCATGACTCCCCCCTCATGCCGCTGACCATATCGCTGACCCGCAGAAAGGCGGGTAACGTGCTCGCGCTCGTGGTCGTCATCGCGCTCAATGGACTCGCCGCAAGCGGGGCGATGAGTGGGGAGTCGATCGGCGACATTGCCAACCAATACCGCTCATTGGTCCTGCCGGCCGACTACGTGTTCGGCATCTGGAGCGTGATCTATTTCGGGCTCATCGCGTCGGCGATCTACCAGGCGCTCCCTACCGTTGGGGCCGAACGCGCTGTGCAGCGCCTCGGGATCTGGTGGATCGTGACGGGTGCGCTGAACGTGTCGTGGATCTCGCTCTTTTCTTTCGGGCAATTCGCGCTCGCGCTGGTGGTGATGGTGATCTTTCTCATTGCATTGATCGCCATTGGTGAACGCGTGCGCGAACGCGATCGCGGTGTCGGCAGTCTCACTGGTCGCGCCTGGTGGGCCGAACAGGCGTTCCTCGTCTGGCCACAGGACATCTACCTCGCGTGGATCTCGGTGGCGCTGATCGTGAACAGTTTTCAATTCGCGCACGCGGTGGCGTGGAGCGGCTTCGGCATAGCGGAACAAACGTGGGCTGTGGCCATGATGATCGTCGCCACGCTGCTCGGTACGATCATGGCATGGCGGCGTGGCAACTGGCTCTTCCCTTTGGTCGTCGCATGGGCGCTGCGCGGCATCGGTGTGCGATACGCGGACATTGCGGTTCTTGCGGACACCACGAGTTGGCTGGTCCCGGCGGGGATCGCTACCGGCGTGATCGCGTGGGGCGCCGGACGGCGAGCGCGTCGCGAAGGAGTTACTTCGCGGTGATCTTCGCCAGCGCGGCCTCGAAAGCGAGCCGCGCGGTGTCGTCGCCACTGACGCGTTGGGTCATTTGCGCGTATGTCGCGTCGGGAAAGCCGTTGGACTTGAGCATCCCTTCGCGCTCGAGCCGATGCCTGCTGCGCAGTTCGGCCAGCATTTCAGGCCTTTTGTTCTTCGGCTCGGCGTACTCAGCGTCGGCCTTGTCACGCAGCGCATTCATTGCCACATACGCCTTTGCAAAAGGGAGCATCGCGGCAACGCTGTCGGGATGAGGCGCCGCGGCGACCGGCACCGGCGTGGCGGACGTCGCCGTCGCTGCCAAGGGCGGCGGAATCGTCTGACCGTGAACCGTTCGGGTGCTACCCATTACGGCACAGCCGATCGCCAGCAGGGGAAAGAGACAGCGCGGCACGGCAGACTCCGGGAGCCAAGGGGAGGGCGATTGGCCACACGCCACCACCGTAAGCTCGGCCCGCTCGGGCTGACCGTCAACGGGTTGCCGCGAGAACGCGTTATCTTATTGCCATTCAGGGTTCCGCGCCCGACTGTTCATTGCTGGTTGTTTCCCCCCTGCAGTTCCCCTCCGTAATCCCCCCGCACGAGGTCAGGCATGAAGGCGATCTCCGCACTCGCGGTCACGCTCTCATTCGCCGTCGCCCTACCCGGCCATAGCGATTCTCCGCCCACCGAGCCCCCGACCGCGCCTCGCGCCGTGGGTCATCCGGTGCTGCCACGACCCGTCGCGCGCCGCGCCGGTGCCCTGAAGGCGCCCCCGGCGGCATGGATGGCGCCGGAGGAGCTCAATGCGGTGGTGAAGCAATACTGCCAGAAATGCCATAACCCAACGATGCGGCGAGGGAATCTTTCGCTCGACGCGTTCGACGTGGGGGCACCCGAGGCGAACGCTGATATCGCCGAGAAAGTCGTAGCGAAACTGCGCTCAGGTATGATGCCGCCAGTCGGCTCGGCGCGGCCAAGCGTGGACACGCTCTATGCACTTGTCACCTCCCTCGA
>NZ_JBDNFF010000296.1:0-6983 GCF_041689975.1 Gemmatimonas sp. | reverse complement strand
GGTCGGAACCGTCCGGTTGCGCGTTGTCCCATCGCCGAGCTGACTAGCGTCATTACGGCCCCAGCAAAACGCCGCCCCCGTGCTCGTCAAGCCGCAGGTGTGGTCAAAGCCACCAGCGAGTGACACGAAGGTCCGCCCCCCAGCGACCGCGGTCGGATCCGTCCGGTTGCTGGTTGTCCCATCGCCCAGCACACCTTCAAAATTACTGCCCCAGCAAAACGCCGCCCCCGTGCTCGTCAAGCCGCAGGTGTGGAAACCGCCACCGGCGAGTGACACGAAGGTCCGCCCCCCCGCGACCGCGGTCGGAACCGTCCGGTTGCGCGTTGTCCCATCGCCGAGCTGACTAGCGTCATTACGGCCCCAGCAAAACGCCGCCCCCGTGCTCGTCAAGCCGCAGGTGTGGAAAAAGCCACCGGCGAGTGACACGAAGGGCCGCCCCCCAGCGACCGCGGTCGGAACCGTCCGGTTGCTGTCTGTCCCATCGCCTAGCTGACCAACGAAATTACTGCCCCAGCAAAACGCCGCCCCCGTGCTCGTCAGCCCGCAGGTGTGATCGTGGCCCACTACAACCGACTTCGGCGCCGCGATCGTCACCACCGGCGCATCCGCGATCGTTACCGTCGCCGAGGGCGACGATACCACCGTAAAACTCCCGTCGGGCACCAATGTCAGGATGACGGTCTCATTTCCCTCTACGACCCCGTCCAGCAGGGGAACGACTGGCACGTCCACAAACGTCGCCCCGACGGCAATCATTTGCGTCGTCGAGATCGACTGGTAGTCGACACCATTCTCCGCGCTTCCGGTCAGCGTCACCCCAATGGCTAACGGAACGGCTGTCGCGCCGCTCCGAAAGATACGGAACGTGCCGTTCGTCGGCCCAACCTCCGAAGCAATCGAGTCGACCGCGGTCACCGTCACGTTCGGCAGTGGTGTGTCCGCAATGAAGACCGTCGCACTGTTCGGGGAGCCTACCGCGTAAGCCGCAGGATTCGCGGCGATCGTCAAGATGACCGTCTCCACTCCTTCGCTAATTGCATCGGCGAGGGGAGTGACGGATACAGCAGCCGAATTCTGCCCAGCGGGAATCGTCACCGGCGAAATGATGGAACCATAGTCGCTCCCGGCGGTCGCACTTCCCGACAGGCTCACAGCAACTGTGAGCGCCAAGGTGACGTCTCCGGTACGCGAAATCGTGAATGCCCCCGGGTCGAGTCCAATCTCCGATGCACTTGCATCGCTGGCGATGACGGTCACAAGTGGCGCGTCGACGATGCTCACCGTCGCAGCCCCCGGCGTTCCTACGACGTACTCGGAGCCCGACGCAATCGTCAAGACGACAGACTCCGCACCCTCGAGCACCGCATCGAGCACCGGCACGACGTTCACAGCTAACACACGTTGTCCCGGCCCCATCGTGACCGAGGGCGCGATTCCCTGATAGTCGGTGCCGGCCGTAGCCGTACCACCGAGCGACACGTTGACCACCAGCGCACCAGAGCTCGGCCCCGTGCGCGAAATCGTGAACGTGCCTGGGTCCGGTCCGACTTCGGCAGCGCTCGGGTCACTTGCAACCACGCTCACCACCGGCAGCACGGGGGTGAGCGAGACGCTCGCGGTGGCGGTGCCCCCGGCCTGCACGGCCACGGTGGTCTGTCCGCGCGACGCGAGGTCGGCTCCTTCAAACCCTTCGAGCAGGACGGTGTAGCTCCCCGGCTGGAGGGACAAGAACTCGATGGTACCCCGGGGGCTACCGGTTCGCGTTTGCGTCCCACTCGGCCCGCTGATGTTGACGCGCCATGAATCGATCGCGGCAACAGAGGCGGCACTCGAAATGCTCAGCGAGACGCCGCCCACGTCAACGGAGATCACATCCCGGCTGCACGCCATCAGGACCGTCAGCGTTAACGCCACGAGCGCTGACTGCAGGACACGCGCCAATGTCACGATGCGCGTGAACAGGCGTTGCTCGCCCGCGTCGTGCGGGGCAGGTCCGCGACTTGGCTGACGCATCATGGGAGACGGAGGACGATGCCGCCGGTGGTGGGCCCCGGCGCTGACTTGGGCATCGCCAGCACGGCCACGATACCGACGCCGGCCACGCCGGCAGCAACCGCCCATAACTTCGAGCGCCCCTTCGATGCCTTCGGCACCACCGCAGGGGGGAGTGTGGGCCGCAACGGCTCGACCGCAGGGGGGAATGTGGGCCGCAACGGCTCGACCGCTCGAGACCCGCCGACGCTTGCCGTCACGAAGGTGATGGTGACCATCGTGGTGACGCCGGGGAGGACTTCTGTGGTGAACTCGGCGTCGGACTGACCACTGGCCCGCGCCGCGACGCGATAGCTCCCCGGCGAGAGCCTGAGCGGCCGCCCTTCATCGAGAAACGCACCGTTGACGGAAAGCTGCACGGGCCCCGATGCGTCACCGGCGCCGCGCGCGACCCGCAGGTCTCCGAATCCACCCGACGTCGTGGCCGTCGCCCACTCGAACCGGAGCGAGACTCGCGGCTCGGTCCCGCTCGCTGCGACGAATGCGCGCGCTTCTTGAAGTGCAGTCACCAGTGCGGGCGTAGAGGTCACACTGTCTGCTTGCAACGTCGGTGACCGTCGGAGCGCCCAACGCAGCCAGGAGACCGCTTCCTCGCGTTGGTTCTTCTGCAGCAGCGTTTGCCCCAGCAGCAGCACCCCTCGCGCCCACGACGCGTCCGGCGCGCCAAGCGCCGGATCGAGTGCCCGTCGCAGCAGAGCGAATGACTGAAGTTCGTTGAAGTCATTGATCAGCGCGCGGGCGGAATCGACCATCGCGGGTCGGCTCTCTTGGGCGCTCGCCACCGTCGCAGAAAGCGACGCCACGACCGCAATGACCACGCAAAGTTGGCGCATCGGCCTCATGGCGTTCGCGGTTGCAGGGTGAACCGCCGCTTGAGCGTATCGGAGGGGGGCACGGTGACCACCGTGTCGAGTGTCGCGTAGCCCGGCTTCTCGAGTCTGACCGCATGGCGCCCTGCCGGCAAGGTCATGACGATCAGCTCGTCCTCGGCGGCGAGCACGTCATCGATAAACACCGTGGCGAATGGTGAAACGCGGAGCATGAGCACCCCGGGTGGTTGCTTCGGTCCAGGGGGCACCTCGGCCCGCTTTGCATCAAAAACGAGCGTCCGGGTCTCACCCGCACCGATCTGCACGACAGTATTGACTGGTACGTAGTTTGGCGCTTGCAACCGGACCGCGTGCGACCCCTGATCGAGGTTCACGCGTGACCCCGATATGCGACGACCGTCGACACGGATGCTCCCGCCGGCCGGGAGCTCCGTGACGACCAATGTCCCCTGTGTCACGGGAGTCGGCGGGACGGGCTTCTTCTCCACAATCGCGATGGTCGCGACCGCGACCGAGTCTGTCGGCGCCATCGCCGTCACGCGAACAGTGCCCGGTTTCTGCGCGAGCAAAATTCCCCCCGGATCGATGGTCGCCGCGCTCGTCGGCGACACACTCCATCGTACGTCGGACAACGGCACACGTCCGCTGCGGGAAAATGCGCGCAGTGGCAGCCGACTGCCGACGGACAGCCCGTCGGCCTGCGGAAGCTGGTATTCGATGACGATACCATCGGGCGGCGGCGTCAGGGGCGGCGAGGGAGGCTCGCGCGTCGCCACGAGTACACTGATCGCGACCGCCGCCAATCCGCCCACGGCCAACAGCCACCGGCGAACACCGGATTTACGTGGTGGTGGCACCACCACCGCTACCTCTGCCGGCTGATCTCCGGCGAGCGCGATGACCGGTGCCTGATCCACGTACAGCACGAGATCACCGCGCTGCCCGTCGAGGTGCGCGGTGATCGTCACCTGACCGGGCGCCAGCGCCTCGACGAGGCCGGCCGCGCTCACGCGCGCAATGCTCGAATCGCTACTGCTCCAGACCGGCGCACATTGGGTCACCGTGGCGCCGGTACTTTCAATGAGCAGCGCCTCGACGTGCTGCGCCAGGCCCACCTGCATCCGCGCAGTGGACGCCGACACGCGTACATATGCCGCCGCCGGCTGACGCACCCGCACCGGCATCTCCACCGCAGCTGACGATTCGTGAGCCCCGGAGGCTGTGACACGCACGACTGTTTCCCCAGCCGTGAGTGCCCGCACCTGGCCGCGTGCGTCGACGCGAGCAATGGAGGGGTCGAGCGACTGCCACGACAACATCGTGTCAGTCAGTACACGCCGTCGTGCATCCTGGCATCGCGCGGAGACCGCGACCACTGCCCCAAGCTCCAGGTCGAGCGACGGTGAGGAGAGGAGGATACGGTCCACCACGGGCAGCCTCACCGAGACCACCACCGGCGTGACGGGAACGGCGGCCGCGAGCGTCGGATCGTTCACGCGCGCCACGATGCGCGCCTGGCCGGGTGCGACGGCGGTCAGCGTTCGACCATCGCCGAGCACGCCGACGACGGCAGCATTGTCCGACACCACCGCGATACCGTCTTCGGATCGGGGATTTCCCGAGGCATCGGTCACCACGAGCTCAACATGGGCAGCATCGCCGGGTTCGAGCGACGACGGGCGGACGGTCAGCGTAATCGCGGCAATCGGTGCCTCGACTACCGTCAGGGACAGCGCGCCACGCGCACCATCGACCACCGCCGTGAGCGCGGCGAGACCCGGGGACAGGCCAATCGCGGTGCCGGCCGAGTCCACATGCACGATGTGCGTCGCGTCCGAAGTCCACGCGATGTGCGGTGCATGCACCGGGGCACCACGATCGTCGAAGGCCTCGACACGCAGCGCGATCGCATCACCGCATTCGATCGTCGACGCGTCGACGAGCACCCGCACCGTTACGGCGGGCCGAGGTGTCACTCGCAGCCGCAATGTGGCGCGCGCCGTCCCGGCAGCGACTTCGATCGCTGCCTCGCCGACGGCCACGCCAAGCAGTTCGCCGGCACCGACGACCTGCACGATGCCGGCGTTGCGGCTCAGCCACGAACACGCGGCGTCGGCGCGATATCGGCCGTGGGCGTCGATGGCGCGAACGACAGGGCGGAGCACTGCACCGACCGGCAGGGTCAAGGATTCAGCCGCCAACTCCAGCTGCGTGATCGGCGACAGGACGACGGTGACCAGCGCCTCCTCGTACACGCTGCCGATCGCGGCGCGAATGCACGCCGTGCCCGGTCCGACACCCAGCAGTGCGCCAGCGGGCGTCACCGTCACGATCTCGGTGTCACTTGATGTCCACGCCACGATCGCGTCGTGTATGGGGTCGCCGGCGCGCGTCAGGACCTTCGCCGACAGCTCCAGCTGCGTGGCGACGTACAGCGTCGCACTGGGTGGCGACACCACGATCATGGCCGGCTTGGGCTTGAATGGTGCGCCCGGACGCGGCGTGACCGGCGTCTCGATCGAGCTCACTTGGCTGCGCTGCGCGTTGGCGTCGCGCGTGCTGCGGGCGACGGCACCGAGCCGTCGCTTGATCGCCAGCCCGTCGTGTGGCAGCCCGTCGGCCAGTACCGGCACCAGTTCCTGCAAGGACGGCCACCGCTCTGCCGGACGCTTCTCGAGCATGCGCATGACCGCGGCAGCCAAGGCGGGAGGACAGTCAGGCCGGCGGGTTTGGAGTGGCACCGGTCGTGTGCGAACGTGCGCCGTTGCCAGGTCGTACAGACTGAGATCACCACTGAAGGGCGGGCTCCCGGTCAGCAGCACATAGGCGGCAATGCCCAGCGCATATTGGTCGGACGCCTCGGAAACGCGCTGGCCGGTGACCTGCTCGGGGCTCATGTACAGCGGGGTGCCGATGATGGTCGCGCCAATCGAGTGGCTGTTGTTCTCGACCACTTTGGCAATGCCGAAGTCGGTGACCAGCACATCGCCCTTGACCGTGAGCAGAATATTCCCTGGTTTGACGTCGCGATGCACGATGCCTTCGCCGTTGGCGTACGAAAGCGCTTGCGCCGCCTGCATGAGCACCCAACGCACGTCGTCGATTGCCAGCACGATGCCGGCGCGGGTGATCTCGTCGAGGCCGCACCCGTCGACGAGGCCCATCACGAAGTAGATGATCTCCTCACGCTGCCGCACATCGTGCACGATGATGATGTTCGGATGCTGCAGCCGTGCCGAGATCCGCGCTTCAAGCACGAACCGCTCGGCCATGCCATCGGTGCGCATCAGCTCCGGGAGCATGACCTTGATCGCGACGGTACGCTCGAGTCGGATGTCTTTGGCGAGGTAGACCACTGCCATGCCGCCACGGCCGAGCTCGCCTCGGATTTCATACTCGCCAATCGTGACCGACCGGAGCCGCTCGAGAAGCGGATCGGGGGCGGTCGCGTGTGGTTTTGAGAAGATATCCGTTACTGCGGGCATGCCACAAAAGTGTCAGAAGGGTTCTGTGGAGCAGCCGGGCGCACACGGTACTTAGTCCGCAGCCCCCGTTAGACGCTAATCGTGAATATCGGCCCGGCAACTACGGCCCCGAAGGGGCATTGGGTCGTTATAGCCCTTTTCTTCCTGAACTAAGGTCGCAGCCGAAGAGCCAATCGGCCAGTCTCAAATTGTCGATGCGAAGGATTTTTTCAGACCGGATAGCGTTTGCGAGGGGAGGTTGTCTCCACGTGCACTCGCGTTCCGTGCTGGAATCGAGCGGGAGCTCGGCCCGAGTCCGAGTCCCGAGTACGGCGCTAAACCACGCCCGACTGATGGCGATGCGGCGGTGCGTTATCGTGCCGTAATCATGCCGTTGTCCGCGTTGATCGCGAGCTGACGCTAGCGTTTGTGCAGATCCAGGCCTATGCTCCCGATGCAGGCTGGTGCCCCTGTGAGCACCCCGTCAGCATAGGGGAAGCGAGTAAACATTGGTGGGCAATGTGTGTCTCGACGACCTCGCCGAGGGCCCGCCACCCCTCCATACCAACGATCCCACACACGCACCTCACGATCATGTTGTTCCTCAGCGACATCGATGCGGATAACATTATCCGCG
>NZ_JBDNFF010000295.1:0-11846 GCF_041689975.1 Gemmatimonas sp. | reverse complement strand
CCTCCGCAGGTGACCCGGCTTGGCGTGCTGTAGCGACAGCTGCTTCAGCGTCGGCGAGGTCAAGTTGTGCTTTCGTCAGCTGCGCCGAAGAGACCGTTGTCTCAACGAGGCCTTCCTGGATTGCTTTCATCTCGACTTTGGCAGCGGTGACCTTCACACCGAACGATTCGGCCGGGTCGAACTCTCCACGCATCATCGCGTTGATCGCCGTGATCGCCTCGCTCGTCGTGCGGCCACGGATCGCGGCAAGGTCAGCGGCTTTCTCCACCATGTCTTGTGTGATGCCGGTGAGTTCTGAACCGTCGAACCCGGCGCCTTTCAGCATCGGGGCGACCTCAGTAGCGAACTTGAGGGCTTCGGTTTTCGTGGCGAGGAGTGTCGACTTGGACGTTGCCGCCCACGTCTCGAGCTGGGCGACCTGATCCGGGCCGAACATTGCGTTCAACGACATGCTGGTCGTTTCGGCTTGCATGCCAAGCTTGCCCAGGAACCCGAGCAGTGCGGGCCCACCAAGGTTCGTGACAAGGTTGCCTATCCCGCCACCGAAACCTTGCGAGAACCCGCCGCCGGCTTGCTGACCGATCTTCTTGAACTCTCCCGACGCCTTGTGGGACTGCTGTTTCCACGTCTTGTCGAGAGCTTTGCCGGCCTCACGGCCAGCTTCGGTGCCGTGCGCCTTACCGGCTTTCGTGCCGGCCTTCTTCGCCGCTGCGGTTGCCGGTCGCTCAGCGGCATTCACCGCTTTCGTCAAGTCACGAGACAGCTGCTTGCCATCAACACCGATACGCAACACCGCACGGATAGCGGACAGCTCGCCGAACGCGCCCATCAGCGGCCACCCATCGCACGCAAACGGGTGAGTGTTGCCTCAGCTTCGTCACGGCTGCGAGTGAAGGTGCGAGGCGGGACAGTCATAGTGGGGACCGTGCGCGGGCGACCTGCGGGCGCCGTGTGCCGTGAAGCGATCCGGCGGGCCGTAGCGGACTCTGCGGACAGCCCAGACACGAGCGCTGTCAGTTCCCACATGGGGAGCGCACCAACAGCGGCAGGTGACAGCTGATAGTCGCGGCGCATGTCAGCGACCAGGTCACGCTCATGGCGTCCCCAATGCCGACACCAGACCTGCAACGTGTAAAGGGTGAGCAGCCCGCTGTGACGCGGGCTCAGCCTTCCCCCGGGGTGCCGTCCTCTGTGACTGTGACAGCCTGCCCTTCGTCGTCCAAGGTGACAAGGCCAAGTGTGGCAAGGAACCGGTCGAAGGACCATTGCTCACCGAGCCACAACGCGAAACGGTCGAACTCGCCCGGCTCGACGGTCGGGTCGGATGCGATGGTCATGATTCGTTCGTCACCAACGACGGAACATGCGAACGTGAGCAGCAGTTCGGCGGCGAGTTCGTCACCGTTGTGTGCGGTCGCGATCTGGTCCCAGTCAAGCTCATGGGTGCGTAACGTCGTGAGGAGCCTGGCGTTGGCTTTCATGTAGTCGCGGGCGGATGCTGCGACCGGCACCCGATAGGTGCGTGGCACGAAGCCGCCGTCGTCATCGCGGGCGTAGGTGAGCACACCGTCATCGGTGACGGTGTGCTCCCAACCAATCGCGAAATCGACCCAGACCTGTGACCCGTCCGCGATCGGCGGGCTGTCAGAGAACGAACGCATCAGGCGTCCGCTCAGACCAGGTCATCGACCGGGATGAGTTCCCATGCGGCACCGGTAGCGGCCTGTAGAACGGTCAGCTCGATAGCGACCTCGGCGGCGTTCTCAGCGTCAGATGTCAGCTCTGAGGAACCGGAGAACACGGCACGCTGGATCGTGAGGAGCGCCTCGGATGCGTCAGCGGCATGCCATGGTCCGACCATGCAGATCGCGTAGGCAACTGACTGGCCTTGAACACCAGCAGTCACTGATGCCATGCCCGCTCCGTGCATCGCGCGACGCAGGTTTGTCAGTGTCACTTCGAGTGCAGCGGTTGTCAGCTTCACATCGAAACCACGGTTGTAATGCATGAGGGGCAGTGCCGACTGTTGCGAGCCAACAGCGACCTGTGTCGGCGACACCGACAGCGCAGAGCCACGAGTTGTGTGGCCAACCTCAGCGGTCGTCCAGCCGAGCAAAGTGCCGGCTTTCAGCGACGCGACTTCGGCTTCGGTGTCAGGAAAGATGGTGCCGGCAGGTGCGACGAACAGACGCGCCGGGCCGATCAGGATGTTGTCAGATGCAGACATGGGTGTCGGGTCCTTGTGGGTCACTGGTGGCCGGCGGCCGCCTTGTGTTGTTGACCGTGCGGGGGCCGGCGGCTGTTGCCACGTGCCCGATCAGATGATGATGGTGAGTGTCACCGAGAGCACACCGAGCGCGGCACCGGTGCCAGCATCGACGCCACCGGTCGTCACAGATGGTGACGTTGCGGCCAGGTAGCGGACACCGGACGGCCCGGCGGGGCGCACCGTGTGCAAGCTCACACACCAGTCACAGATAGCAGACAGTGCCGCCCACACGGTCGCATGGTCAGCTTGGTCGCCACCTTTCGCGTAGCAGGCAACACCAAAGGTCAGTTGTCGTATCCCTGGGGTGACACCGCCAGGCCCGGAGGCGGCGGTAGCACGAACGTTTGTGACGACAAGCTGCGGCCAACCGATAACAGGGTCGGCTTGGATAGTGACCGGGGTGCTGAGCCCGCCAGCGGTACGGGCAAGGGTGACAGCTTCAACAGCAAGTGCGAGAGGGTCAGCAGGCAACATCAGACCGGGTATCCTTTCGGTTCGTCATGGGTGATGCCGAGATCGGCGAGCGCACGCGTCCAGGGGCGGGTACCTGCCCAGCCGGCACGACGGCCGCCCGGTTTGCCAGGCGCCCAATGATCGATGGCGTACTCGACGTTGGAGCCACCAATCAGTTCGATACCGGTGTCAGTGTCACGAACTTCGGTGCGCATCGAGGCGCGCAGAATGCCAGAGTCTTGCCCGGTGTACGGGATTGCGCGAGCCAAGATGGCGACACCCAGCTCGTCGAGTGCTTGGCGTGCGTCCGGCGATGAAAGTATCCCGGCAATCGTTTTAGCATCGACGGTGATTTCGATGTCGGCGGTGCTCACAACGTGACCCCGTCTGTGACGCTCAGGTCGCAACGCAAATACAGCGGCCCGAGATGTGAATGCTGTTCGGAGATCGCACCCACATCGAAGGTGCGGCCGGTGGCAACGTCCAAGATGCGGTCGTCATGAGAGACCACGGTGCCGATAGGGAGGCGTGCTTCAACGGTGCGCACTGTCGTCCAGATGCCGGCGATCTGCTCACGATGTGAGACATGAGCGACACGGCCTGGGGTGGCGGTCACTGCGGCAGGGTTAGCCCAGGTGCGTGACGCCCGACCGTACGTGTCGGAGGCCCCGACGGTCGCGGCGAGGATCTTGACGGTCGTGCCATGTACGAGATGGGCAACAGCCACAATACGCATCTCGGCAAGCTCTGTGGCGGACGGGAACATGCTCACCACGGGCTCACGATGTCGTCACGGACAAGGGTGCCGAACGTGACCGCTGGGAGCCCGGCCGCTACAGATGTTTGCAGGCGGGCCCGCGACCGGTACGACCGGGCAAGCGCACGAAGCGCGGACACTTGAGAGGTGCGATCGACGGTGAACTCATCCACTTTGAACGACAGTGCGCCGGCTGTTTCGAGCCCGGTCGCGTACGTGTCGATGAGGTCGGCTGCTGCGGCGTGCGGGTCATGCCAACGACCTGTGGCAACAAGGTTGCCAGCCGGTTCTGTAGCAACAGTCCAACGGCCGGTGTCGTCGTTCGACACGGTTGGGGTGACCGGCGTGTAATCCTGGTCGTCTTGGAACGTGGGCGTTTCCCACCAGCCGGCGTCAGCGACCCAGGTGAGGGCAACGTCAATGGTGGCGGTCCGGGTGACAATGCCTTCCAGTCGCACCTGCACCGCTTGTTCGGCGACACGGTCAAGGACGGTTTGGATGTCGTCGTCCGTCCAACGGTCCGTAGTCAGGTCAGCGACCAGGGTGCGGACGTATGCGATCGTGGGACTTGCGGATGCTCTGGCCATGCTTGTACCGTGCGCGCAGCGTGTCGTGTCGCCACGTGCCCGGTGAACGGCAAAGCCCCCCGCCTAAGCGAGGGGCTTCACCTTGGTGCAGGGGTAGGTCAGGCGAACGTGACCGATGCCAGACCGAGGTATTCAGGTGCGATGACCTTCACGCCATAGACGTGCAGGCCCTTGACCGCGCTCGAGAAACGCTTCTCGGGTGCGTACTCCTTGACGCTGACGATCTGCTCCGCGAAGGAGGTGGCGTCGTTGGTGCCGAACACGACCTGCGACACGCCAGCGGCGGTCGGGACGTTGTTCGACGGGACCAGCGTGAAGCCAGCTGCGCGGAAGATGTCACCGGTGTCACGTGCGGCGGTGCTCACACCGTCGAGCACGAAACGGTTGTCTTCGAGCAGGTAGCCCGCTGCGACCGCCGGGATGACCGCGAAACGGCCGAGCGACGGAACAGAGTTCTGGTCGAGACGGACCTTCGCGTCGACCAGCAAGCTGTACAGCTCGCCGGGCGCATCGACAGTGACTGCGCCAAGGTCGTTGATGCCGCCGTCAGCGCCAGCAACCATTGCGGTTGCGATGGTGATGTCAGCGACGTCACGGAGACCGTACGCAGCTCCACGGGAAGCCTTCGTCATGAGCTCACGGCTGATGGCACCACCGAGTGCGCCAGCTTCGACGTCGTCGATGCCGAAGTTGAAGTACTTGGCCTGGTCGATGAGCAACGTGATAGCGGTCGTGTCGAGGTCTTCGAGGTCGATGTCGATGCCGGTGTAGTTACCGATCGTGATAGCGCCGATGCGGTTGACCCGGACGGACGAACCTTCGGTGGTGATGGTGCCTTCGTAGTCGCGGTTCACAACGAGCGGCGAGCCGAAGTTGTGAGCCTTCTCGAGGCCGGACAGGATGCCTGCGGCCCAGATAAGTGGTCGGGCGGTGGTGGTAGCCATAATGATGTGTCTTTCTGTGGGTAGGTGTGGTGGGATATCAGGGGTGTTGCGGGGTGCTCTTGGGGTCAGCCGAGCAGACTGTCGAGGCGGCCTTCGGCGAGTGCCTGGGCGATCTCAGGTGGTGACATCCCGGAGATGTCTGTGATCTGACCGGCGTTGCTGTTGCGTGCCGGGTTCGTTGCGCCGGTCGTGGTGACTGGTGCGGTCGGTGCAGCGGGTGCTGCGGACTTCAGGAAAGCTTTCGCTTCGAGGAGTGCTTCGATTGTTTCGGTGAGTCCGTCGATGTCACCGTCGTCTGTGACGGTGAGCTCTCCGAGGTAGCCGATGATGTCGTCAGCGGTCACACCGTCAGCGGTTTTGCCGGCGACAGCGGTGGTGACAGCAGCTTTGATGAGCTTGCGGTTCGCGGTCGCTTCACGTTCTGTGGCACGGGTTTCGGCGGCGTCGCGGGCTGCGTTTGCTTTGTCGAGGTCGGACAGGTTCGCTGCTTCGATCTCGTCGAGCTTGGTGGCGCGGGCTTTGACAGTGTCGTAGTCCGCGAACTTTGCGCGCTCACGTGTCAGACGCTCATTGATGATGCGGTCGAGGTCTGCTTGTGTTGCTGGGGCCGTCCATGCGGGCGGTGTGATTTCGGTGCCAGCTGGCTCTGTGCCTTCGGTACCTGTGTCGGTGATTTCTGTGGTCATTGTGTTCTCCGTTTCGCCGTCGCGTTGTCCCCTGAGGACCCACCCACGGAATGTGGGCGTGGTTTATACGGTGCGCGGCCGTAATGCGTCTGCAAGGTGCCTGAGAACGACGAAAGCCCCCGCGTGTGGCGGGGGCTTCGTGTCGTGATTTCTGTGGTCGTTACTGGGTGGCGCGGCGACGTTCGCGACGTCGTGCGCTTGCAGCGTTGCGGTCGAGTCGCAGCTGTTCGGCTTCGCTCACACCGTCGTCGGACTCTTCGATCTCGTCCGCTTCGGGTGTTTCGATTACTGCGGTTTCGACGACCTGTGTGGTCTCGACAACAGGTGTCTCAACGACATCAGGTGTCACCGTCTCGGTCACCGTTGCGCTCTGTGTCTTCTTCTTGGTCATAGCTGGCTCCTTGAGGCGGGTGGTAGATGGATGACCCCTCCCCTGTCACACCTACGGTCGTGTCACTACCACCGGATGCCCGGGTCTGGTCACGGCCGGTAGAACTGCTCAGCGGCCGTACCCAACAGCTCACGCAGCGACGCTTGTCGCACAGACTGACCCCATTCGGCATGAACGTGATCGACCGCAAGATCTGCGAGGCTGATAGTGCCGGCGTTGTAGGCGCGCATCTTTGCCGGGCCGAGCACAGCAAGCTTCTCGGCGGCCGGGAGCGCACCAAACAACGTTTCTCCGTCCGTGATGTCTGTGACCCCATCGACGAACGGGACAGAGGTGCAACGACAGTTCGGATGTGACCCCATCGGGATGCGGATCGGGAACCTTTTGCCGTGCTTGCCCCAACATGCCGGGCACGTCCGCCCAGACGTACCGGCAAGCCACACCCATTCGGTGACCCCAGCGGACTCGTACCGGGCGTGTGCGGTGAGCCGGTACGCCCGCATCTGTTCGGTGCGTACAATCGTTGTTGCTCTCGTCAAAGGGATCTGCAACGTTGAGGCGAGCTTCCGGGCGATCGTTTTGCCGGATGTCCCTTTCGCGGTTTCGGCCAGCAGCATTGTGCGTGCTTCTTCGGCGGCATCTTTTGCGATCGTGCGGAACAGTTTGCCGACAGGTGCTTGGCGGGTTGTGGTTGCCGCCAATGTCTCAATGGTGTCAGTCGGCAATATCGCGGACACAACATTGGCGGCGGCAGGCGTCGAACCGAGGCGTCGGAGTCGGGCGATCACGTGAGCGGTGTCATCGCCGGCCGCTGTGACCGCGTCCGCCACGGTACGCAACGTGGTCTTGTAGGCGTCACCAGCGAACCGTCCGACTTCGGTTTCGATGTCAGCGAGCAGCGAAATGTAGCGGCGTTCCTTTTGTAGCCAGACAGCATCGACGACGACACCGGCGGTCCTGGCTGCGTCAATTTTCGAACCGAGCGCGGTGGCGTCAGCGAGCAGGCTGCGGTAGGCGTCACCGTATGCGGCGAGAAGGTCGGAGGTGGTGCGACGCCCTGACTTGTTCAGGCGGGCACGGTGGCGGCGGATTGCCCGGGTGATCGCGTCACCTTCGTCGGCGACAGCCACGCTCAGACCCCGGTGGTATCAGCGAGAGCTTCGCCGAGTGCGAAACCGTCGAACATGGTGCCGGCGTTCGCGGTCTCATCGTCGCGGCGGGATGCTTCCTCAGCGGCGTCGTAGCCGGCTTTCGTGAGTGTCGTTTCGACGGACACACCAGCGGCCTGCCATGCGGATGCGGCGGCTGCGTCTGCGGCCTCGTCGGTCGGTAGCGGTGACGGCCAGATGACGTTAATGGTCGCGCCGGCGATCCCAGACATTTCAAGGAGGCGACGTGCGAGCTCTGTGAGGAAGTCGCCGTATGTCGTGTGTTTCGCGGCGGTCTTGTTGAGCAGCGGGCCGTACAAGATGCGCAGGGCGAGACCGGACAGTTGGCCGACGTCGGACATGTCACCGGTTGCGATTGCTGGTGTGGCGGCCTGGCGGAGTGCAGCATCAATGATCGAGTTGTACAGCTCTGACGATGCGGGAAGGTCAGCGGTCGTTTCGAGTGCGGTCAAGGTCGCGTCGGCTGGGAGACCAATGACGGCGCCGGCACCAGCTTTCATCTCATCGACGCGGGCACCGGTCAGTACCAGCTTCGGGTGAGCATGCAAACGGACGATGCGTTGCAAGTTGCTCATGGTGAAACGGGCGGACTGCGAAAGGTTGATGACTGCGTCGGACAGGTCGGGGCGACCCCAGATTTCGTGTGGGATTGGCAGGTTCTGACATGTGACGATCGGCGCCCACGTGTACGGCCACACTTCGCTGGAGATGAACTCGAACCCGCCGCCGCGCACACCGAGCGCTTGCTGCTCATCGACAATCGTCCAGACATCCCCGTCCGGTTCGATCGTTTGGCGGCGGATGACTGGGATGCCACGTGTCCGGTCAACGGTTTCGTACTCGATGACGTAGCGGAGGATGTTGTCGATGTCTTCGTCGTCGCAGACCATTTCGAGGTTCGACGGGTCGATGAGTACGAACCGGGGGCCGGCTGCGGTCATGCGGAGCTTCACGACGGGTTGCCCGGTGATCGAACCGGAGATCGCCAAGTTGAGAATTTTCGTCGGGAAGCGGTTGTCGTCGAGTATTGCGTCAAGTTAGGTTTGGGCGGTGCCTTCGGCGTTGTCGTTGCTGACCTGCAGTTCGGGTGGGGTGCCGGCAAGGAAGTGGGCGGCCGCATCAACGACGACGGCCGCCAATGTCACTTCGACGTCGTCGTCGGTGACGGTGCCGTCACGGGCAACAGTCTTTTTGAGCGGGGCGGGGAGATCTTCGTGGTATGCGACCCAGCCGCGCTGCATCCGCTCTAGGCGTGCCTGACGGTCGGCTGACGCCCGTTCGAGATGATTGCGCACGTGTGGGTCCATGCTCTGACCGTGCGGGTCGTGGTCTCTGTCGCCACGTGCCCGCTCACCAGTCAAGCGGGCTGTCATCTGATGATTCGACAGGCCCGTTGCCGGACGTCTCCCCGAGCACCAGATACCGCAACGCATCGACCGCGTCGTCGTCAGATTTGACAGGCTGCTCCGGTTTGACCGGGTTGCCTTGTGCGTCGGTCTTCCATTTGTAGTTGCGGAGCTGCTTCCACAGGACAGGGCACGCTGCATGGTCGATGACGAGAAGACCGTCTCGAAGAAGCTGTTGGATGCTGCGAATAGAGCTTTCGACGGACACAGCCGATTTGCGTGTCAGCTGGATGGGCATGCCACGTTCTGTGCGTTGTGCGTTCGTGGTCATCGGTGATGCCGACTCGGAATGAATCGTCGTCGGTTCCCATTGGGCGAGCAGGCTCCGGATCTCGCCGTGCCATTCGGTTTCGGTCGCGGCCGGGGTGACGACCTCACCAGTGATGCACAGCACATCTTTGACCCAGGCGCCGATGAGGAACGCTGACGGGTGGACGGTGCCAAGGTCTTGTCCGCCGATCGTGCGACCGGTGCCCGGTGTCGGCCACACGAAGCCGGGGCGTGATGGGTGGGTATCCCATTCGGTCGGGTTGTCAATGTCACGGCGACCGCACGCCCCGGCACGTGTGTGCTGGGCGACGTTGATCCCCTTGAAGATTGCGCCGCGACGGGTGACGAACAGGCCACGCAGTTCTTGGTCTCCCCATTCGGTGCCTTCGTATTCGCGGGTGATCATTTCGACGAACTGTTTGTCGAGGTGCGGGTTGTCGTAGGTAGATGGTGGCGTGTCGGGCGGTCCGGTTCCGCCACCGATCCAGGCGACACCTTTGACGGCACCGTCACGGACGTACGTTTCCCACACCCAGTTTTCACCGTCGGGTGTGGAGGTCGCGATCGTGCGTGGTGGGCTGCCATCTGGGAGCGTCTCACGGACTGCGAACTGGAGGACTTTCCATGACTCGCTCGGCCAGAAGCAGACCTCGTCGCACCATGCGCCGTGCAGGTTGAGGCCACGTAGCGAGTCGGCGTTGTCAGCGGACGCGAAGTGGATGATTGACCCGTTTGCGAACGTGAGTTTCATGTCGCCTGGGCTACCGGTAAATGACGTTTTGGACCACTTACCGCCGAGCAGTAGCGGTTCGAGGCCGTTGTCGAGCACGAACCGTTTGACGCCGGACCGACCATTGACGGCGATCCGTTTCGTTTCGCCCCACGTTTTGCCGATCGCTGCCCATTCAGTGTCCGGGTAGCGGATTGCTTGTTTGACGATCCAGCTGGAGCCGCGCCATGACTTGCCGATGCCGCGTCCGCCGACGTACCACCAGATTTGCCAGTCGTCGGCCGGTTCGACTTGGTATGGGAGGAGCTTTGTGCGAACGATGAGGGTGGTCACGGTGTCGCTACTTCGTCAATCCAGCGGACCCCGGTGATCACCTCACCGGACAGCTCGACTTTGCTGACGGCGTTGATACCAGTCAGTTTTGCGATCTGTTCGAGCGCTGTGCGGGCACTGGTGTCGTAGCGGGTGATGGTCCGGTCGAGTCGTTCAACGTCGGCGAGTTCGTCAATGTCAAGGAGCAGCTGTTTTTGGGTTTCGGCTTGTGCGATGTGGTCGATGGAGTGTGCGTATGCGGCCTGGTGCCGTTCAATGGATTCGGTGAGGATCACTTCGAGTTTCGCACCCATCTCTTTGTGGGTGGTTGCCATTGCTTTGGCGTACATGTCGGAGAACCCGCCTCGTGACACGTCACAGATTTGGCAGATGTCAGGTATGGAGATTCCGGCGAGGCGTAGTCGGACCATCAGGTCGATCTCTTGGTCGCTGCGGGTCCGGTTGCGGCGCCGGCCGGCTTTGGTGAGCTCTGGCGGGTACAGGTAGATGATGGCGGCTGTCAGTGCCTGGATTTTGGTGACGTCACCGGTGGCGTACCAGCGGTGGTGTTCGGTGGCGATGGGTGTGCCTGCCCATGTTTGTGCCCAGCGGTCGATGTGACTGTTGATGAGGTGGTCGGTGGCCATGGTGTGGACTGTGCGCGCCGGTGGCCGAAGTGCCGAGATGCGAAAACCCTGGCCACACGGTCAGGGTTTGCGAGAAATGTGCGTCGGATGATTGCGCGCCACACTGTGGCGCGCACAGTTGTAGATGTGAGCGAATCCCCGCTCACCCGGAGCCCAAGGAGGCCCACCATGAACACCACCGCAACCACGAACACGTACTCCGCCTTCGCGATCGACACCGGCGCCGGCACCGCCTACCCGGTCGGCATCTACCGCACCGAAGCACACGCGCTCGCCGCCGCCAAAGTCGCCGGCGGCGACCCAACGAACCGCCGCTACTGGATCGACGACAACGCGACCATCGACGCATACGGCATCGAGTCCGCCAACATGCTCGCCAACGGTGCCATCTACCGCACCGGCGAGCTCCAGCAGTTCGCGCTAGGCGACCTGTGATGACGTACGCTGCGACCACTACCCGAATCGGGCGACGCACCGGTGTCACCGTCACCCTCCCCTCAGGGACGTACCAGTCGATGACCGGGCTCATCTTCTCCCGCTGCGAAACGCAAGCAGCAGGCATCAACGAGACGATCGCCACGGACCTCGCCAGCTTCGACAAGGCCGTGGCCACGTCAGCCGCCGGCGACTACTCACCCTGGAAGCGGATCGCAGCATGACCGCCCGGCGCACCAAGACGGCACCGGTCAGCTCACACACCGTCGTGCGGCTCACCCCTGAGCAGCTCAAGACGCCACACAGCCCGTACGCCACCGGCGGGTGGCTCACCCCGGAACAGCTTGAGTACATCGGCCGTCCAATGTCCGCTGAAGTGGTCCGCCGCTACCTTGCAATCCCGGAGGACGAACGATGACGGCCCGTCGCACGTCACGGTCCGGGCCCCGTGTAGGTGCGCCACTCGCCGCCGCAGTACTCGCCGCGATAGGTGACGGCGCAGACACCCACGCCAAGCTGTGCAACGCACTCGACTACCACCCGACGAACATCAGGGCGGCCGTCGGCGCACTCGCCGCAGACGGCCACATTGTGGTGCGCGGAGGGACACGGCCCGCCCGGCTCACGATCACCTGACCGCACACAGAACCACACACCGAGGCCACCGGACCGTATCAGATTGATACGGTCCGCGATCGAAGGACCGTACAACGCGAGAGCGCCACCCCAGGAGGGTGGCGCTCATCTTTTACCGGGAAAGAATCCCCTCTCGACCGGTAGCAGTAACCGT
>NZ_JBDNFF010000294.1:0-4696 GCF_041689975.1 Gemmatimonas sp. | reverse complement strand
GACAGAATGGCACCGATAAGCAAATGGCATGATGAACCGCTGTTGCACATCGCTGTTTGCTTATCTGTGCGGTTCCGCAGAATCCGCCGGTTCCGTGTTCCAGCCGTTACCGATCCTTCAGCACATGCAGCTCGTCGGTCCAGATGATCCGACGAAGCTCGGGCTTCGGGCCGAAGTTCAGCAGCAAGCCAACTTGGTAGCCGGATGCTTTGAGGTAGCTGATGAGTTGCGCCTCATGGGCCCCCGCGAGTCGGTCGCATGCTTTGAGCTCCACGATCACCTTTCCGGCCACGACCAAGTCGGCACGGAACTCGCCGAGCAGAACGCCCTCGAGTGTCACCCGGAGCGGAACCTCGCGCTCGAAGTGCAAGCCCCGACGCCGCAGGAAAATCGGCATGGCATTCGCATAGAGACTCTCGGGATATCCCCAGCCGAGTGCGTTGTAGCTGTCGTAGAAGGCGCCGATGATCTCCTGGGTAATCTCGCCGTGCAGCAGTGGTTCGGTCATGCGTTCACGGTGCAGCGACACCGTCAGCGCAGCGTCAGCGCGAACTACTTCTCGCCGCTCGGGAGCTGTGGGACGCCAGTGGCACCGCTCGACTGCAGCAGACCAACGGCCGTGTACACGACGAGCTTTTCGCGCGTGTCCATGATGTCGAGATTGCGCATCGTGAGCTGACCGATGCGATCGAGCGGGGTGAAGAACGCTTCGCCACGCTCCATCGTGAGACGCTCAGGCTTGTACGTGAGATTCGCGCTGTTCGTATCCATGATCGAGTAGTCATTGCCACGACGCAGTTCGATTGTCACGTCACCCGTGACCGCCTTCGCAACCCAGCGCTGCGCAGATTCACGCAGCATCAGCGACTGCGGGTCGAGCCAGCGGCCCTGATACAGCAGGCGGCCGAGCTTCTTGCCGTTCATGCGGTACTGCTCGATCGTGTCTTCGTTGTGAATGCCCGTGACCAGTCGCTCGTACGCGATGTACAGCAGCGCAAGGCCTGGCGCTTCGTAGATGCCACGGCTCTTGGCTTCGATGATGCGGTTTTCGATCTGGTCGGACATGCCGAGTCCATGACGGCCGCCGATCACATTGGCTTGCGTGAACAGTTCGAGCGCGCTGCCGAATTCGTGGCCGTTGATCGCGACCGGATACCCTTCTACGAACTTGATCGTGACCGTCTCGCGCTGCACCTCCACGTCGTCGCGCCAATGCGCCACGCCCATGATCGGCTGCACGATGTGCATACCTTTGTTCAGGAACTCCAGGTCCTTCGCCTCGTGCGTCGCACCGAGGATGTTCGAGTCGGTGGAGTAGGCCTTCTCGGTGCTCATCTTATAGTCGAAGCCGCTCTTGATGAGATACTCCGACATTTCCGTGCGTCCACCGAGTTCGTCGATGAACTGTTGGTCGAGCCACGGCTTGTACACCTTGAGTGACGGGTTCGTGAGTAGACCATAGCGATAGAACCGCTCGATATCGTTACCCTTGAACGTGCTGCCGTCGCCCCAGATGTTGACGTCGTCTTCCCGCATGGCCGCCACGAGCATCGTGCCCGTCACCGCGCGACCCAGCGGCGTGGTGTTGAAGTATGTCGCGCCAGCGGTGGTGATATGAAAGGCGCCGCACTGTAGCGCCGCCAATCCTTCGGCGACCAGATTGGCTCGGCACTCGATCAGTCGCGCCTTCTCGGCCCCGTACGCCATCGCCTTGCGCGGAATTTCGTCGTAGTCCGTTTCATCGGGCTGTCCCAGATTCGCGGTGTACGCGTACGGCACGGCTCCTTTCTCTCGCATCCAATGCAGAGCGGCGCTGGTATCGAGGCCACCGGAGAAGGCGATGCCGACTTTTTCGCCGACGGGAAGGCGCTGCAGGATGTTGGCCACGGAGAGCTCTGGCTGAACGGTCAGGGAAGCGGAACAGTCTTCGAAAATACACCGATCGGCCGTCCTCACGAAGACGGCGACCCGCCTGCTCCTTGTTGGGAGCGGTGACAGGCTGCAGAATGGCCAGATCCCTCTTCGTGAGATCTCCGATGCCCCGGTCGTGGAAACAACTGCTGCTTGCCGCCCTACTGGTCTCCGGCGTTCGGGACCTATCCGCACAGACGACGGGCCAGACGCCGAACCCGCGCTTTGGACGCTGGTTGCTCAAGTCGGAGGCGCCCGCCCCCGCAAGCAACATCATGACCTACGAGCCCCTCGGCCCCAAGGGCATGAAGGTCACCATTCAGGCGGTGAACGCACGCGGTGATACCACGCGCTGGCGGTACACCACGGAGTTCGACGGGCGCGACATGCCCGTGACCGGCAACGCCAGTCAGACGCACGCGGCCGTGCGGACCGTGAGTTCGCTGGTGAACGAAATTGTAAATACGAACAACAGCCGCGTCACGCAGCGGCTCACCAACGTGCTTTCACCCGATCACCAAACGATCGCCGTGATCTACATGCGCGAAGATGCCGACGGCAAAACCACTGGCGTCACGTTCGCGACCTACACCCGCATTCCTCTCTGACACCGACGATGACCCTGGTTTTGACACTGGCCCCGTGCCGCATACCGCGGCGACTGGTCGCACTATTGCTCCTTTCGGCGTTCGTGCTCGAGGCGCAGCCGTCGGGTCCCGCCAAGCCGAACCCGCGTTTGCCCAAAGTGCTCGTGATCGCCACCGGCGGCACCATTGCCGGCGTGCAGGACGCACCCGGCTCACTGGGCGGCTATCGCGCGGGCACACTCACCGCCGAGCAGATCATCGCGTCGGTGCCGGAGCTTGCGCGCTTCGCGCAGATCGAGACCGAGCAGTTTTCGAATGTGCCGAGTACGTCGATTACACCGGCGCAGTGGCTCGCGTTGTCGAAGCGCGTGGAACAGGTGCTGAAAGATCGTGATGATCTGGCTGGTGTGGTCGTCACGCACGGCACCGATCGTTTGGAGGAGACCGCGTTCTTTTTGTATCTCACCGTGCGTTCCGATAAGCCGGTGATCGTGGTCGGTGCGCAGCGACCGGCGACCGGCATCAGTCCCGACGGCCCGATCAATCTGTTGGCGGCGGTGCGCGTGGCGGTGACACCGCAAGCCGTAGGCAAAGGTGTGATGGTGGTGATGGACGATCGCATCATCTCGGCGCGCGAGGTCCGCAAAATTTATCAGCGCACCGGTGGATTCAGCGGTGGCGAGATGGGGATGCTCGGCGTTGTGGGCGGCAACGGTCCCGACTTTCTCTTTGCCCCAACCCGCCGGCATGGCGAGGACAGTGAGTTCGATATGCGCAAGGTGGATTCTCTGCCTCGTGTCGCGCTCGAGTACTCGTATCCGGGCGGCACCGGTCCGCGCTACGATGCGCAACCGGCGGGCGTGGCGGTGGCGACCAACGGCATGACACGCTCTGAGTCGGAAGTGTACACGGCGTTGCGTCGCGCAGGCGTAGTGGTGGCCACGGTGTTCGCGTACGGCGACAACATGAGTGCGGCCCGCGATCCCGACGCGCCGCGGCCTGAGACCAGAGCCGATCCGCGACCGGCGGCTGCTCGCGATTCCACGCGATCCGACAGTGCGCGGACTCCGCAGCCACCGCCGGCACCGCCGATGGTTACGGCGCAGCATCTTACGCCGGCGAAGGCGCGCATTCTGCTGATGTTGGCGCTCACGAGAACGAAGGACCCGGTGGAGATTCAACGGTACTTTTTGAGGTATTAGGCGAGTAGGGGGTAGGGAGTTGGGAGTACGGAGTTATAACGTGGTTCACCTTGGGCTGCTGAGGTTGTTGTCATGACTGACGATGCGTATGAGCGCGCGCGGATGGCATTGCGGAAGGACATGATGCGGTCGATCGTGACCGAACCACTACTGTCGCGAATTCAAGGTCGCTCGCGCGAGCAATTCGACGTCATCATCGAGCTCAATGAGTTCTATCGTGACGGGCTTGCGGGAGCGCTCGAGGTGGTGGAGAAGCAGGCGAGGCTCTGGAGAGTTCGGGTGAGTTCGGTATCGAACTACCTGTTCGCGCGCCTCTCGGCCGATCGTATCCGGCGCCTCGCGGCGGCGTCGCAGGAGCTCAATGTGGCGAATCGTCGGAATGATGCCGTGGTGTATCGGATCTGGGAAGACAGCGACATCGCTGTCACGCTCACGAGATCGCTCGCGACCATCAAGGCCGACGCCGCGCAACGCTCGTTTCACGCGCTTGGCCAGGGCATCGTGTGGGCCGTGCTGGACTCGGGCATCGATGGGAGTCACGTGCACTTCGCCGAGAAGCAGAGTGTGCACGGCAAGATCGATACACTGGCCATCCGCGGGCCCGTTGAGCATCGTGACTACACGCCCGATGGCGAGGCGTCAGCAGCCGCCAGAACCGATGCGTCGGTCCCCTCGCGCGGGGGCGCTCCTGGCGCACTGGTTGATCGGCTGGGGCACGGGTCGCACGTGGCCGGCATCATCGCCGGACACTGGAACACGGAGGTACCCGATGGTCTCCTGGTAGTGGGCACGGAGGTGCGCGATGTGAGCACCAGTGATCGCGACGAGGAGAAGCCGATCGTGGCTCGCGAAGTACTGACGTCGATCAGCGGTGTGGCGCCGCTGGCCAAGTTGGTGAGCCTCAAGGTCATTGCCGATGTCACGCGCACCGATGAGCACAAGCAGACGCGCGGGCAGGGCAAAGTGAGTTGGGTGCTGCGCGCGCTCGAGGATATT
>NZ_JBDNFF010000293.1:0-8891 GCF_041689975.1 Gemmatimonas sp. | reverse complement strand
TGCGTGCGGCCACCATGGCCAGCACCAGGTCGCGTTCGCGGCACGGCTTGGAGGCCAGCAGGGAGGCGAAGCCCAGGCGCTGCATGGCCAGGTGCACGGCGTGCACGTGACCGTGCGCCCGTGAGCGCGTGATCTCGAAGGTCTGTGCGACCGGGCATTGCGCCTTACCGCGCAAGGCGGCGCGAATCGCCTCGATCTGGAATGCCTCCAAGCCCGACAAATTAGCCAGGGTGCGCTTGCACACTTTCGCCCCCTCGCGGTAGGACTCCCGCAACAACACGGTGGGAGTCGACCCTCGGTTGGGAACGATCTGAATGTGCCTGTCTACATATAGGCGCTATCCCATTGTGAATGTCAAATGTTTACATGTCTACAAAAAGGACCACAAAGAACCACCAATGTTATTGATCCCAAAGGGGTTACCACTCAAAAACGGGATGAATGGGGGAGGAACTTCAGACTAAACGATGCCTGTCGTTACGCGTCTCGATTCCGATTGGAACAACGTGCACCTGATCTGCTCGGACGGACTCACGAAGCACGTCACCGATGCGCGTATCGCCGAAATATTGGGCGCGATGACGAGTCCGAAGCAGGCGGCCGAACAGCTGTTGCAGGAGGCTCTCGACGGCGGGGGCACCGACAACATCACGGTCGTCGTGGGACGCGCCACGCCCAAGCCGCTCGCGTGATGCTCAGGCAGACGGCGGTGTGCCAAAGCGGGGCGATCCGAGTGGATCGCCCCGCTTTGCCAGATCGACAACCGCGCACTGGGTACCAGCTTATCGCTGCTGCCGCGCGCGCGTGAGATGCGGAACGATGCCAAGCATGCGCTGCACCATCATCAGCTGCGCTCGGTGATGCATCTCGTGTTCCTTGACGCCAAGTAACATCTCCATACGCGACTTGCTCGCATTGGGCAGCACGACCAGTTCGTCGAGCTGTTCGTCGCTCATGGCGTCGAGATGCAGGGCGAAGGATTCCCCGCCCGCAATCAGCGCGTCGACGATCTGACCCTTCGTGGTCAGCTCGGCAGCCATCGCGCCGGCTGCACCGAAGTATCGATGAAAATCCGGCATCTGCAGCTCGTGCTTGCGCTCCACGAAATGCACCTGCTCGGCCCAGTAGGGGCCGGTGGCGATATGCGCCAGCATGTTCGCCACCGTCATCGTGTCGGGCGTGGCGCGGAACTCGTATTGATCGGCCGCGATATCCTCAGCCAGCTGCACCGTGTTCTTGCGCACCGTGCGCCAGCTCTCCGCCATTTGCTTCGCACCGTAATTCTGCACGTCGATCTCCGTTGGGTTTGAAATGTGGCTTTTCGGTCCCGATAAAACAGTAGTTGGTTCGTGCGTTTCGGCAGCCTCTCAAGGTTACGCCGTGCCGTAGGTAGGAGCCCTCTGCGCCGCTGCGTTCTCCGTTTCTCTGCGTAACCGGTTCTCGATCCACCCGAGCATCGCCGTCAGTGAGCCGCCGTTGAACGGATCAGTGGTCGACGGACAGTCTGCTGAACTGATCACGCCGAGGACGCGGAGGACGCGGAGGCGCAGAGCACGCAGAGGAACGGTCCAGAATACTTAGCTCTTTGGGGTTCAGTGTGGGTGAATCTGGGCCCAAAGAGCGGCGGTCCTGCCTCACCCGCCGTTGTTTGAAGGTGCGTTTCAGCGGCAGATCGTGGTGACGCGGTTCAAAGCCGAGTCGGTCAAGATGTAGACCTTGCTTCGCGATCCAGCGGTGCGTGTTCACCTGAACACGTGGGGACACCACTCTTGGTGTGGCTGTTCTTCGCGTGCCTTCGCGATCTTCGCGGACTTCGCGCGAACTGCGGTGCTGGCGGCTGCCACGGAGCGAGCGGAGAGCCAGCTGGTTCGCGCGAAGCTCGCGGAGCACGCGACGCGACGCGAAGAACCGCAACATGATGGAAATGGGCATCGTGCCGACGGACGGGGCGCGGCGAACCACCACGCCTGTTGTGGCGGTGCTTCGGTGCAGGACGGTCCCGCGCACCTCCGCGCAAAAGACCGACATGCAGCGCCGCGTCGTTCAAATCGAGACCAGACAAAACGACGCCGTTCCTCAAGCAAATCAACCACCTGCACCGTTCTCCTCCCAAAACGTTGGGACGCTACTGACTCTGCATGAGTAACCGCTCCGGTTCTGTCAGCGCCTCGCCGGCACCAGCACCGCGCGCTCATCAGGCGAAACCCGCACCACGCGCAGGGACTGCGACGAGGCATTCGGCTGACCCGGGAGTTCGAGCACGATGCGATAATCGCCCGTCTCCACGAACGACGTTCGGCCACCACCGAATCCACCGCCACCACCGAATCCACTGCCGAATAGGCCCGCGCCACCAGCAACGGGCGCACGATTCTGCGCGGCGATGAGGGCCTTGGCCTGGTTCTCCGGCGTGCCCGTGCTGTCGGCGCCGCCCCGTCCTTCGGCCGGGCGAGCATTGAAGCCGGCCGGAAACCCGGGATCGGTGAGGGTGCCGGTGGCCTGCGGCGCGCCACCGAATCCACCGCGACCACCGGTGTTCGATCCCTGCATGGTCGCGCCGGTGGCCTGCAAGTTCCACGTAACGGTGTTCAATCCCACCGTGTTGGTGCCAAGCAGGCGCGCAATGGTATCGCCGGCCGCGTTGAGTACGGTAATGCGTGGCGCTCCGCCACTTACCGGTGCCGCCAGTCGATAGGTGATGGCCGCACCGGCCGGCACGCGTTCACCGCGCCACATGCGCTGGGCACGCGGCTCCGACCCCGGCAAACGCTCGCCGTACTGCAGCGCCACGGTCGGCTTGAACAGCATCGCCGACGCCGACAACGCCAGCGCGGTGAACTGCTGCAGCGCTGACACGTCGAGGATCTGCACGCCGCGACCGTGCGTACCGGCGATGAGTTCACGATCGCGCGGATGCACCTGCAGATCGTACACCGGAACAGTGGGGAGATTAGTGTCGAGTGTGAACCAGGTTGCGCCCTTGTCGAGCGAGGCATAGACGCCGAGTTCCGTACCGGCGTACAGCAGCGAGGCGTTGAACGGATCCTCGCGCACCACGTACACCGTGTTCGGGCGCCCGACGTTCAGTCCGGCCGCGATCGAGCGGAACGTCTTCCCAAAGTCATTCGACACGAACAGATACGGCGCGAAGTCGTTGTCGCGATGATTGTCGAAGGCCACGTATACGGTGGCAGAATCGGACGGACTCGCTTCGATCCTGGCAACGTGCGTGAACGGTGGCACGCCGGGGAAGCGCATGCTCAGATCTTCCCACGCCCCGCCGTCGTTCTTCGTGAGCCACACCTTGCCGTCGTTCGTTCCGACGTACAACACACCGGCTTTGAACGGCGACTCGGCGATGGTCACGATGGTCGCGTTTTCTTCAGCGCCCGTGGCATCGCGCGTGATGCCGCCAGTGGCATCCACCGCCGGATTGCCATCGATGTCGAAGCCGGTGGTGATCCGTATCCGCGACTCATCACGCGATGAGAGGTCGGGGGAAATCGCGTACGGCTCCTCTCCCTTCTTGACCGACTTGAACAGCTTCTCGGCGCCGGAGTACAGCACGTTTGCATCGTGGCGCGACAGCATGAACGGCGTATTCCAGTTCCACCGCGTGGCCACATTCGGATCGGCGAGCTCCTTCTTCATCTGCACGCGGATGTCGGCGATGCTCTTCGTCTGCTCCGGCGTGAGCGGCGGCGTGCCCGAGCCGCGGATGCGCGCGATCTGCTGACCGAACTGCGTGCGCGTGACCGTGCGCGCCCTGACGTTCACCACGTCGCCGGTCGCGACGTTTCGACGCGCAATGTTGCCACCCTGCGACTCGTAGTACACAAGGTCGGGATTGAACGGATCCTGCGCCGTCTGCAGACCGTCGGCCGCAAAGATTGCGAACCAGTCGGTCATCTGCAGCGGGGCACCGGCGCGACGGCTCAGACCGCACGACGTACCGTTGTCCTGCAGACCGCCGCATACACGGTACGGCACCTGAAAGTCGTAACTGATGCCGTAGAACTGGCCCATGGCCATGTTGTTCACGGCATCGTAGGTGCCACCCTTGTCCCACGTTTGAAAAATGCCCGCGTCACCACCGACGATGAAATGCTCGGGGTCATTCGGATCGATCCACATGGCGTGGTAGTCTTCGTGAATACCCACCATGCCCGCGCGCCACGAAGCACCGCCGTCGTCGGAAAAGGCGAAATCGACAGCCATGCGGTACACGCGATCCGCATTCCTGGGATCGATGCGGATCTGCGAGAAGTAGAACGGGCGATTGTTGATGGTGCTCATCCACGTCCACGTGGCGCCGCCGTTCGACGAGCGATACAGTCCGCTCAGCAAGCGCTGCGGCTTGGCACCGCGCACGCTATCGGCTTCGACCATCGCGTAGACCATGTCGGGATTACTCGGCGCGATCGCGAGATTGATGCGCCCCTTCGCTGTGGCAGGAAAACCACCGCCGGTGATCTCCTTCCACGTGGTCCCCCCGTTGGTGGACTTCCAAAGCGCCGATCCGGGACCGCCACTCTTGAGGAAGTGCGCCTTACGCATGCGCTCCCAACTCGTGGCATAGAGCACGTTCGGATCGCGCGGGTCCATCGCGAGGTCGACGAAGCCGGCCTTGTCGCTGATGAACTTGGCTAGTGTCCAGGTCTTGCCGCCGTCGATCGTTTTGTAAAGACCACGCTCCGGGTTCGTGGCCCACAGCGCGCCCAGTGCTGCGACGTACACGATGTCGGGGTTGGTGGGATGCACGAGGATGCGACCGATGTGCTGCGTCTTCTCGAGGCCCATGCTCTGCCACGTCACGCCGCCGTTTACCGACTTGTAGATGCCGTAGCCGGGCGCGACGGAATTGCGTGAATCTTCTTCGCCCGTTCCCGCCCAGATGATCTGCGGATCGCTCGGCGCGATCGCGAGATCCCCCATCGACGCAATCGGACCCTTTTCCCAGAGTGGCACGAACGAGGTACCGGCGTTTACGGTCTTCCAGATGCCACCCGTGGCACCCGCCACGTAGAACGTTTTCGGCTGACCGGGATGTGCTTCCACATCGGTGATGCGTCCGGCCATGTTCACCGGGCCGATCGAACGCCAACGCAGGCCGTTCAGCGTGGCCGCATCGGGAATCTGCGCGCCCGACACGCTCGCCCAGAGTAACGTCGGGATGGCAATACGAAACAGAAAACGCATGACAGTGATGTAGAAGTTTCGAAGGAACAGTGAAAGTGATGTGCGCGTCAGCGCATACCGGCTTTCTGCAGCGCGCTCACGCCGCCGACCACGGGAATACGGAACGACGACTTGGCGAGATCGAGCGTGAGCTCGGCCCCCGCCTTCGGCCACAACGTGAATTCGCGGTCGCTCGACATGATCATCACCGCAAGCTGCTTCCCGGCGGGAATGAATTCATCGGTGGGTTCGAGATCGAAGGTGACCTCGCGATACTCACCCGCCTCGAGCGCCTTCCCTCGATTCTTCGACGCATAGTTGCCGCCCTTCTTGAGCGCTTTCGCGTTCTGCAAGTCGGCCCAGCCGTGCGACACGTTGCCCACGTAGCTCTGCGAGCCGGCGCGCGCCGAGTCGTAAGGGAGCATCACGAGCCACACGCTGAGGTTTGCGGCCTTCACCGTGGCCGCCATGCGCAGCGTCACGCGCGGCGTGCCTGAGATGTGCACCGTATCAGTGAGCACCGGTGTCGCATACAGCAGGCGGTTGGCTGAAGAAGGCGCACTCGCCAGTGCGCTGCCGCTGAACGCGACGTCGTCGATGAGCGACTCGGCGCCCGTGGCAACCGGCGCGAACGCCAGCGACGCGATGCCGCGTCCACCGGCGGTAGGATGCAACGTGACTGTCTGCGTGCCGGGCACAGGGAACGTCGCGAAGGGCGTCGGCAACGCCGTGGCGCGAAGCCGCAGATTCGGCGCCGGCGCCCCAGCTGCTACCGTCGCGGCGACGGCCGCCATCGGGGCCTGTGCGGCAGCATCCTGCACGATGTACGCCGATTGATCACCCGGCACGCCGTTGTTCACGCCGTAGAGGTAGTGACTGAACCAGCGATTGAGCATGTCGGCCGGCGGATTCCCACCATGTCCGCCCTGATGCAGATACAAGCCGACCGGCAGTCCGCGCGCCCTCATCTCGTCGTAAATGCGTACGCTGTGCGCCGGCGTCACGTTGTAGTCGTTCAGGCCGTGCGCCAGCAGCACGGCGGCCTTGATGTTCTTCACGTACGGCAACAGATCGCGCTTCTTCCAGAAGTCGTTGAAGTCGCCGGTGACGCGGTCCTGTCCTTTCGGCCCGGCGAATACGTTGCTCTTCCAGAGCACATCGCACCGGGCACGGGTGGCCGGATCACCGCTGGCCACGAAGTCGTACAGCACGTCCACGTCTTCACCCAGATAGCCACCGGGTGAGCGCACGAGTCCGTTCGAGCGGTAATACAGGTAGTACGACGTATTCGGCAACACGGGCACGACCACTTCGAGTCCCTTCACGCCGGTGGTCGCCGCAGCCAACGGCAACGTGCCTTCGTACGACGTACCGATCATGCCGACCTTACCGGTCGACCAACCGGTGGCGCGTACTTCCTCGCCACCCGCGGGCGTGGTGTAGCCCTTGGCGCGGCCGTTAAGCCAATCGATCACGAACTTCATGGGCGCGCGTTCGGGATAGTCACCCACGGTCGCGCAGCCCTGTGACAAGCCGGTGCCCGTCGCCTCCGAGTGCACCACCGCGAAGCCGCGCGGCACCCACTCGTTCACCAGCGCGTTCGAGATGCGCCGGCGGTTGGGCTGGTGCACCGGCGCCACCATGGCGCGGCGTGTGGGGGGCTGATCGCCGAGTTCCTGCTGCACGTTCCAGTTGGAATCGTCGCGCGACGTGCCGGCGAAGTACGGACTTGAGCCGTAGAGCACCGGCACTTTCAGGCCACCACCCTCGGTCTGCGCTGGACGGGTCACGTCTACGTGGACGCGATCCTTGCGACCGTCGCGATCACTATCGAAGTCGGTCTCGACCCACAGGTCATGGCGAATCCACGTGGTGGAATCGCGCCATTCGGGGACGACCTGTGTCATCCCGTTGACGAACACGGGGGCGACGGTCTTGGCAGGCGGCTGCGCGAGGGCGGCACGGGCGACCAGCACGGCGACCAGCGCGACCGGGGCGCGCAGGCAGGCGAGAACAGAACGACGGCTCATATCGCGGTGTCGGAAATGGAGGCGACGCGGACGATCAGGGGGACCGTCACGAAGGAGTGGGCGGTAGAGATCGCCCTTGCTCAATGTGCGGACTGAACGGCTCAGGGGGCAGTACTGCGGTCCTGGACGTCGGCACGGTTGTGAGGGGAACAGCCTTACTGCGGATCAGCACGAATGACCGCGGATTGTTCCTATGCACGATCAGTAGCGTCCCAACGTTTAGGGATTAGAACGGTGTACGTGGTTGAGTTGCCTGGGGAGCGGAGTCGTTTTGTCTGGTCTCGACTGGAACGACGAGGCGCTGCATGTCGGTCTTTTGCGCGGAGGCGCGCGGAACTGTCATGCACCGAAGAACCGCCGCAACAGGCGTGGTGGTTCGCCGCGCCCCGTCCGTTGGCACGATTCCCATTTCCATCATTTTGCTGTGCTTCGCGTCGCTTCGCGTGCTCCGCGAGCTTCGCGCGAACCAGCTGGCTCTCCGATCACTCCGTGGCAGCCGCCAGCACCGCCGTTCGCGCGAAGTCCGCGAAGATCGCGAGGGCACGCGAAGAACACGCACCTCTGGATCGCGAAGCAAGGTCTCCCGCTTGACCGGCAACGCGTGTACGCAATGCTACAGATCCTGAGAGTGGCCCTGTTCGTGCAAGTCCCGCTCCATCAACTACGCGCGTCACCACCTGGTTATTCAGACGCTGATTTCAAGCCCATTCCACTCGTTCTCCTCTGAAAAACGTTGGGACACTACTGATCATATCTGGACAGTGTTGCTTCCAGCCGCGCGTTACGCGTCCCGATAGGCGGCGCGGTTCCGCCCTTCCCAGTTCTTGATGTCGTCGAGTGCCGAACGATCGGTAGCGGCATAGCGACGACGATCAGCGCTGGTGGCCGGATCGTCGGCCGACGCGGCCACGATTGACGCGAGCGGAATGCGCCAATGCTGCCAGCGCGAGAAGAAGGTGTCGGTGCCGACCCACTGTTCGGCCCGCCCCGACTTCTTGCCATTCTCGAGAGGCTGATTGCCGACGGCCGTTTTTGCGAACAACGGAACCGCGGTGCAGCGACCGGACGCCGCGTCGAGTCCGACCAGCAGAAAGTCCTGCGTGCCGACCACCGACCGGTCCCCCTCGGGTCCCAGCACAGCATTGGTCTGGCACCCGCCGAGGGCGCGCAAAACGGCCGTGTCCAACTGGACCACAAGCCCTGGGGTAACGTCTTCGTGCGTGAGTGACATAGCGGATGATGCCCGGAACGGCGAGCACTGGCAAGGTCACCCGGTGTGCGTCAGGGGATGATCAGAGCGTTCAGGGTGTGGCCAGCCACGGACGCACTCGGCGCGCCCACCGTGACGGTGGACGGCCGATACCAACGCGCTTACGGCGCGATGGTGAAGTTGAACGTCAAACTGATATCTGTATCTCCGGTGCACGACGTGGCCGCGGCCACCTTCGACGTACTTCCGTAGTGACAAAGCACCACACGCACCGTGCCGATGCCGCTGGCGGCCGGTGTGACCACCTTGCTGAAGCGCAAGCCCAACGGACGATTCTGTCCGTCAACGTCGGTGGTGGTGATTGTGACACCGGCGTTCGTGACCGTGTAGAACACGCGATGCTCGTTGGCCTCCTTCTGCACCTCGGCGGTGATGTCTTCCGCCGGAGTTTTGAGACGGTTTTCAAACTTCAC
>NZ_JBDNFF010000292.1:0-19855 GCF_041689975.1 Gemmatimonas sp. | reverse complement strand
GGCGCTTGTGCCGCTCCGACGGTTTCTACGTGGCGCCTTATAGCCGGACGGTATCCGGCCTTTCTCACTGAGACATCACATGGCTCGACGCGTCGCCATCATCGGCACCGGCTGGGTAGGATCGAGCGTCGCCATCTCCACGCTGCAACTCGGAGTGGCCGACGAGCTCCTTCTCCACGATGTGCGCACCGAGGTCGCTGAGGGCGAGGCGATGGATCTGGCGCAGGGCAGTTCGTTCTACCCCGCCGCCACGGTTCGGACGGCCACCATCGACGAGATGATCGATGCCGACGCGATCGTCATTGCGGCGGGACGCAACGGCAAACCTGGAGAGTCGCGACTCGCGATGCTGCGCGACAATGCGGCGCTCGCGCGCGAACTCGGCGCACGACTTGCGGCGGCGCGCGGCGTAATCGTGGTAGTCACGAACCCCGTGGACGTGCTCACCCGCGTGGTCCTCGAAGCCTCCGGGCTGTCATCGTCGCGCGTGATCGGCACCGGCACAATGCTCGACACGGCGCGACTTCGCGAAGCATTGGCGCGCGAACTCGAGCTCGACCCGCGCTCGGTGCATGCGCAGGTAGTCGGCGAGCACGGCGACTCCGAGGTGGTGCTCTGGTCGAGTGTGCAGATCGGTGGCGTAACGTTGGCGCAATGGCCCGGCTGGCACGCCGATCGCGAGACGCTCATAGCCGGCGAGGTGCGTTCGGCCGCATACGAGATCATAAAGCGGAAGGGCGCGACCAATCACGCAATCGGCCTGGTTACCGCGACGCTGCTGCGCACGATTCTTCGAGGGGAGCGCCGGGTGCTCACGGTGTCACGGTGGCAGGAGGGCGCGTCGGGACTGCGCGATGTCGCGCTCTCGATGCCGACCATTGTGGGAAGTGGGGGCGCCGAGTTGGTGCTGGAGCCGCAGATGCTGCCGCAGGAGCGGGAGCGGCTCGGGCGTTCCGCTCAGGTGCTGCGTGACGCCTATGCGAGTGTGTTAGCGAGTGTGTGCGACGCATAAGATACGGTCGCGAAGGCGCGCACGGGGAATGTCCCCACGCCCACCAACTTGGGCGGTACGGCGGTGAACGTGAAGCCGGCATCGGGCAACAGCTGCAGATTGCACAAATGCTCGGCGATCAGAATTTCTTCACGCAGCAACACCGTGTGCACCGGACGCGTGCCGCGCTCGGTGTCGTCGATGTTCATCGAGTCGATGCCCACCAGCACCGCGCCGGCATCACGCAGCCAGATCGCCGCCTGCTCGGTGAGATACGGGTGCCCTTCGAAGTACGCGTCGGTGCCCCAGTGCGCATCCCAACCGGTGTGCACCAGCACCGCCTTGCCGCGCACCTCGCGCCCTGCGAGTCGCTCCGACAGCTGCGCGACGTCGATTCCTCGCCCGTCGCTTCCGCGCCCGTCGCGTTCCGAGGCGCGCATCACCAGCGCCGGCTGATTCACGAAGCGCTCGAGGGGCATCGAGGCCGTATCGCGTCCGTCGGCATAGCGATGAAACGGGCAGTCGATGTAGGTGCCCGTGTTGGTGACCAACTCCACCTTACCGATCTGAAACTCAGTGCCCGGTTCGTACAGGTCGCGTGAATCCTCACGACTCAGGTAGTCACAAATCACCGGTGCCGGAAGACCCTTGTAGTACACCACGCCATGTTCGATGGCGTGGCTGAGGTCTACCAGCGTGTGCGTGGCAGTCGTCATGGCGTGTGCGCGTTCAGACAATTGTTCAGGCAACCGCCGTCGAGGTTCAGGAGCCGTTCACGACGCCGCAGGCCACGCGAGCGCCGGAGTTGCCCGACGGATCGGTCTTGTAGTCGTCGGCGGTGGCATGAATCACAATCGACGCACCGTCGGAGTCGAGCAGCGGGTTCTCGCCACGGAGTGAGCCGGCCGGTGTCGACATCTTCACCACGACGCTGCCGTCCGCACCGACCGTGACGTTCATGATGTCGCCGAAGTGCGGGCCGGCTTCGTTGGTCGAGCCATGCTGTTTGGGCGTCGGGCTCCAATGCGGTCCTGCGCTAGCGAAATCGGGGCCGTCGCAACGGCCGACCGCGTGGATGTGCATGCCATGTATACCCGGCGTGAGGCCACGCAATGTGCCGTCCACCACGATCGCGGCGCCGGCGTCGGTGAGCGTGAGCACGCCGAGCTCACGTCCGCTGGAATCCATCATCTTCGCAGTCACGCCGGTGCCGGTGCCCGCGGCACTCGTGGAGTCGAGCGTGAGCGCAGCGGCGGAGTCGGCCGCCATCGCCGAGTCCCTGGCTGCGGCATCTTCGGCCTTGCTGCAGGCGGCGAGCAGGAGTGCGACACCGAGCGCGGCAGTGGCGCGGATGGCGACGAGGGACGAGACGGATCGCATGAACATGTCCTGGCTGGTTGGAAAATCCGGGGCAGAGCAACAAGTCTACTGCACAGGCCGTGCTAGGCGCGTCGCTTTTCTGTAGCTTACCCACCGAATGCCCGAGTACCGCTTCGTACCACCGATGCACTTCAAGACCGATATCGCAGTCGTCGGCGGCGGCCTGGCTGGCCTGACGGCCGCTTGGCAGCTCGCGACGGCGGGGCACCACGTGACCCTCTTCGAGGCCCGATCGCGGCTTGGCGGCCGTGTGCTGACCGCGCTGGCGGCACCTTTAGGCGACATCCCGTGGCTCGATCTCGGTCCGGCGTGGATCTGGCCACATCAGCAGCACGTTCGCGCGCTGGTCGCGCACTTCGGGCTCGAGCTGTTCGAGCAGCACCGCGACGGGCTCGCGCTGTACGAGGCGGGCGACGGACGCGCACCGGAAACGTTCGATGCGTCGGCGCAATCCGATCGTTCGTTCCGGCTGGTGAGTGGCATGTCGGCACTGACGCACGCGTTGTACGGCGCCTCACAGGCCGCGCCGACACCGGTAACCGTTCGTCTCGACGCGGCGGTGCACACACTGACGGTGCAACAGCGCGGCGTGCGGATCGACGGCAACGGCTTCAGCAGCATGGCCGGTCGTGTGGTAATGGCCGTGCCGCCGCGTATCGTGGCGCGTGATATCGCGTTCGCGCCAGCGCTGTCCGACACCATGCGGTCTACGCTCGCCGACACTGTCACGTGGATGGGCCACGCGATGAAGTGTGTGGCGACCTACGACACGCCGTTCTGGCGGCACTCGGGTCGCTCCGGCTATGCGGTGAGCCAGAGCGGCCCGCTACAGGAGATTCACGACGCCTGCACGCCGCCGCATCATGACGCGCCGGCCGGTCATGCCCTCATGGGCTTCGTGGTGCCGCGCACCAGCGCGGCGGCGCGAGCGTTCCGCGATGCCCGCATCGACGAGCGTCGAACTGCCGTGCTGAGTCAACTGGCGCGACTGTTCGGTGCGGAGGCGCTGAACGCCAGCGGCTACGCCGAATACGACTGGACACGGGATCCACTCAGCTGCGGACTGAAAGACGAGATGCTTCCCGCTGCACATCCCGACTACGGGCGCGCGCTCTTCAGCGGTGGCGTTGCCAGCGCCGCGATCAGCAGCTCAGCCGGCACACGTACTGGCGACCCGTGGAACGGGCGCCTCATTTGGGCCGGCACCGAAACCTCGGAAATCGGTGGCGGGTATCTTGATGGAGCCGTGGCAGGGGGATGGCGAGCCGCCGAAACGGTCATCTCCCTGGGAAAGGTGTCCTGCACGTGATCGCATCGCTGTACGTCGCGTGGCAACCGGCATCGCCGAAGGCCGGCGCGCCGTGTCACGTAACGCGCACGACACGCCGCGTCAGTGGTCATCACCGTTTCTCGCGCCGCGCACTTCGCGCATAACGAGTCCCTTCGGCGGTGGGCGAACCTTCAACGGGGCGGTCACCAGTCGTCACATGGGCACCGACTACGCCGGTGCCATCGGCGCTCCGGTGCGCGCCGCCAACCACGGCATCGTGCGCATCGTCGACGCGTTCACACTCGACGGCAACGTGATCTACGTCGATCATGGCGAAGGACTCGTCACCGCGTACCTACATCTCAGCAAACAGCTGGTGGCGGTCGGCGACACGGTGGCGCGCGGCGATACGATCGGCCGCGTGGGCGCCACCGGACGTGTGACCGGGCCCCACCTGCATTTCATCGCGCGCTACGGCACGATCACAGTCGATCCTGCGGGACTCGAGCGTCAGCGCTGACGCTGTAGCTCATCGAGGTAACGCACGATCCGCGCGGCATTCGCACCAACGTCGCTGCGACCGACGCGCGACACCGATCGCACGTCGACCCGGGACCCGGCGTTCGCCGAACGGACACGTACCACGACGTCGTCCTTGAATCCGAACCAGGTCGTCGTGGCCGTGGCCTCCAGACGTCCGCTTGGCGCGTCGCCCGACACGATCTCCCAGCCCATGGCCTTCGCGGCGGCAACGGCACGAGCAAATGCGACCGATGGCGGCACCTCGAGCATGAGCGGCTGCACGTCGGGGTACGCCGCCCGCTGCAGCGCGGCGACGCTGTCGCCGGCATACTCGGCGGCGTTCGTCGCCGAGGCGCGCCTCGGCAGGACGACCACGAAGGCCGGCGGGTCTGCCATATCCGTCGTGATGTCATGGATCGGCGGCACCCGCTTCGCCGTCTGCGAGAACCGATACGGCACACCGACGGACAGACCCGACAGGAGCAGGCCGAACACCAGCGCAACTCGGCTCCAGCCTTGCGGGCGCGTGAGCAGAAATGCCACGACACACACCACGAATGCCGCGACGCCCACATACGCCGAGTAGCGGAGCATGGACAGGCCGGTGCGGTAGTGCCACAGGCCAAAGCGCGTCCCAATCCCCGACATCGTGAGCATCGCACTGCCCGCCACCGACAGCAGCAGCGCCAACGCACTGATCGCTTTCACGCAACCACTCCGGGGTCGGCGTGCATACCGTGTTACGCGGCCTGCACGTCGCTGAAGCGCACCAGCCGCCTCGTGTCCTCATCGTACAGCGCCAGACGCAGCGCCTTCACACCCATGCGGATCGTCATGGTGGGCGCATTCTCGAAGATCGGATTGGCGTCGTGCGCTTCCTGCAGGCGGAAATTGGGAATCTTGGGGCCGATGTGGTGCACATGGTGCAGACCGATGCTACCGGTGAACCATTGCAGGATCGGATTGAGCCGCAGGTGTGAACTGCCCGTGATCGCGGCCGTGGCGTAGTCCCACTCGTCGTGCGATTCCCAGTACGCATCTTCGAACTGGTGCTGCACGTAGAACAGCCAGATACCGGCAGCGGCGGCTACGTACATGCACGGCAGATACACGAGCAGGAACGCGCGCGGCCCCCACAACAGGATCGACACGGTGATCGCTGCGGCAACCGCGAGATTCGTGTACCACACGCTGTACAGCTGTTTGGTCTTCGTGGCCTTGCTGCGACCGCGGAAGCGCTGGTTCAGCATGAGATGCAGCGGGCCCACCAACATCAACGACAGCGGATGACGAATGAGCCGGTAGATCAATCGGCCACGTGCATCACGCTCGAGGTACTCCTTCACCGTCATCGTGGGCACGTCACCGTGACCGCGGCGATCGAGATCTCCCGACGACGCATGGTGCAACGCATGATCACGACGCCACTGCGCGAACGGTGTGAGCGTCATCACACCGGTCACGAAGCCCAGGGCATCGTTGACCTTGGGCCACGGCAGGTACGACGAGTGCGAGCAGTCATGCATGATGATGAACGTGCGCACCAGCAGACCCGCACCGGGCAGCACGAGCAGCGCCGAGACCCACGGCGCTGTATCGAGGAAGTAGTACATCGCCCACAGCAGCGCGGCCAGCGGAACGAGTGTATTCAGCACTTGCCACACGGCGCGACGCAAATCCGCACCGGCATACTTGGCCACGATCGTGGTCCACTCCGAACGGGGGACCTCCAACGTGCGGGACTGGAGCTGCTCAGCCATGCAGGACGTAACCTTGAAACGAGGGCAGGAAAGCGCAGCGACGGCGCGCCAATCACCGTGAAGTATCGCAGGGAGAGCGAACTCGGCGATAGCCCATGTCTGACTATTACGCGCCTGCCCTGATTTGTGTTCCTTTTGGCTGGCATGCTCCGGTTCTTGTGCGCATTGATGGATGCAAACGCCCCCCGACCTGCCGACCGGGGGGCGTTTGCGTGGAGCGGACCGCCGCTCCGCGTCAGCGGTTCAGCGAGTTGTCGAGGAACGGGCGATTGACCAGCGTGCCGGTGGGCGAGATCGTCATATCGCCACGAAGCGTCACGGTGTAGACACGTCCAACGAGGAACGAGACGTTCAAACGGGTCACAACGTCCGCCGGCGACCCGGGCAAACGGAGCAGCAGGGTGTACGCCCCCTGCGGTATTCCAGAGTAGGTGCCGGCGGCCTTGAAGGCCGTGGCGGCCCGACCCACGGGTGTCTCGGTCATCGCGATCGTGTTGCTGAGAAAGAGCTGCATCGGCTGCGCATTCGGGCTCGCGTTGACGAAGCGCACCAACGCCTGGCTGAAGTCGAAGGTGTCGGGGAACTGGTCCTCAATGACGAAGCCATCCACGCGCTTGGCCGTGGCGTCGTAGATGCCGGCCTGATACACAGAGTAGGCCTTGCCGACCAGGATCGTACCGGGGATGGAGGAAACCGCCAGGTCCTTGTCTATCGTGGCGGTAATGCGCCCGGCGAAAAGCGAAATGGTGTACTTGCGCGACATTGCCACGGCACCGTTCTGGAAAGATTTCGATGCCGTTTCGCTCGCCGCGAAAGTGGACGTGGTCGGCGGAGTGTACGACACGCCGTTCACGCCTGATGCGCAGCTGATGGCGTTCCCTACCGTCGGCTTCCAGGATGCCAAACAGATCGCCTCTGCCGCGGTCTCGCGGGCGACGTACTACCTGGCCTCGGGGAAGCCCGCTGACGCGGAGCGAGTGCTACGCACGATCATTTCATTCGGCTTCACCTTCATCGATCAGGGTGTGACCGCGGTAGACGCCCTAGTGGGCCGTATGGTCGTCGACATCGGTCGCGACGGGCTGCATCAATTATATCTGCAAACGGGACGTGGGGACCTCGCGGTACGACTCGAGCCTGTCGTGCGACCAAAGTCGTCGGTTCGCGCGCGTCAGACACCGTTCGATGTAGTGTCGGCGCGCGCGGCCGCGCTGTCCCTCATCGGCGACCCCGCTGTGCCACGCTCACTCCGTATGGAGACGCTGGAGATGCTGTCCTACGGCGGGAGCTGCGGTAGCGTGGGCGCGATGCTGACGGGACCGTCGGACGAGTTGCGACGTGCCGTTGCCAGCGCGCGCGCGTCCATGGCTCGCTATCCGTCGGAGCAGGCATTCTTCGACCTCGTCGAGCGCACCATGGAGAACGGACCACGCGTCGAGCGCGACGCCGACATCGTGGGACGCGTCGCGTCGGGCACTGCATCGATGCTCAGCGCGATCACGGGGAATCCACGAATCGCCACCTGTACCAGGCTCGCGTCAAAAATACGAACTACGGAATGAGCTTCGGTACTCCGCCCGATCGCAGGAAGTCCATCGCCATGTTCGTCATCGCCCGCACGCCCACCGCCAACGCCCGATCATCGCCCTGAAAGAGCGGTGAGTGATTGCTGGCGACCGTTCTGGGATCGAGATGGGGCGGCGTCACGCCAAGGTTGAAAAAGAAGCCCGGCGCGATCGCGGAGAAGCGTGAGAAGTCTTCGCCGGCCATCGTGACATCACCTTCGCTGGCGCCCACCGCGCCCGCCACACGCTTCAATGTGGGATAGAACCTGGCTACCATCGCGTCGCTGTTCACCGAGCTTGGATAGCCGATGTTCACGATCACGTCGGCCGTAGCACCATGCGCCTCCGCGATGTTCGTCGCGATGCGCTTCATGCGTTCGTGAATCGTTGTCCGCGCGTCGGGATCGAAGGTGCGGATGGTGCCGATCATCCAGACGGAATCGGGGATGATGTTCTCGCGCAGTCCACCATGAATCGCACCCACCGTCACGACCGCCGGCGCCTTCGAGAGATCGAGCTGACGCGACACGATCGTCTGCAGCGCCGTCACGATTTCTGCACTGACGACGATCGGATCGACCGCATTCGACGGCATCGCACCGTGCCCCTGTCGTCCGTGCACCACGATACGCCAGCCGTCAGCGCTGGCCGAGATCACTCCGGCGCGATAGCGGATCGAGCCGAGCGGTCCCGGACCTACGTGCAGTCCGAAAATGCCATCCACACCCTTCATCACACCAGCATCGATCATCGGCTGCGCCCCGCCGCGTGGCGGCACCTCTTCGGCCGGCTGGAACAGGAACTTCACCGTGCCCGGAATCCGATTCTTGAGACCCGCCAGCACTTCCGCGGTACCCATCAGCATCGCCGTATGCATGTCATGCCCGCAGGCGTGCATGACACCCGTTTCCTGACCGTTATACACCGTGCGAACCGTCGACTTGAACGGCACGTCCACAAGCTCGGTGACGGGCAAGGCGTCCATGTCCGCCCGCAGCGCCACCGTAGGTCCGGGCTTGCCGCCCTTCAGAATGCCGACCACGCCCGGGATACCGCCCACGTTCTCCTGCACCTCGAGCCCCAGCGACTTGAGGTGCGCGGCCACCAGCGCCGCCGTGCGTTTCTCGGCGTAGCCCAACTCGGGATGCTGATGAATATCATGCCGCCAGGCGGTGACCTTATCGGCAATGGCCGCGGTACGACGATCGATCTCGGCCGCCAGCGCGGGGTCGGCCACGACCTGCTGTGCACGGAGACACGGCGCGAGGCTCAGCGAAACGGCGAGCAGCGAAACGATCAACGGACGCCGTGGGCGCATGACAGCACTGGGGAGCGGGGAACGCGAGGGACGACCAGCCGAGATCCCTGAAAGATGAGGGACAAACCACCATCGCGCGAGCGGCCGGTGCGCGATCAGCGCTTCAGCAACCGCGAAAGCAGCTCGCGCATCGCGTGCAACTGATCGATATGGTCAGGGGCCGTCGTGCCGGCAAAGCCGAGAACCTCGAAGCGTCCGATGCGCACCGCACTGAGTTGCTGCATGCCGCGTGGCCCCCACTCGAGTACCGGCGTGCGCCGCAATCCAAGCGACTGGATAGTCCGGTCGGCGGTTTCGGTGGTGCTGGCATACGTGCCCGGGAAAATCTCCGAATGCGCGATCAGCATGCGCTTCTCTCCGCGTACCGACGCGCGTGCGAACTCGGTGAGCGATGCAAGATTCGCCGTGTCGAGCACACCACCAGCCGCCAGCACTTGGCCCTCAGGCACGTACGACGTGTGCATGCCGTCCAGCAGCATCACGGCATCCACCCGCGCCATATGCCGCGGGTCACGCAGGATCGCGCGCACCGCTCCGTGACCAGCCGAGAACCCCACCAGCGTCACGCGACCGACACGCGAGTCGCGACCCGTGACCCGTGACCGCCGACACCTCGTGTGCGACGTTCACCAGCAGTGAGTCGAACGTCCGGGGATCGGCAAAGCTGCGATCGTAGATGCCGGACCCGGCACCGAGGTCGAGCACCACCGCTACCGTGCGCGATCCGAGCGCGGCCACCGCCTGCTGCGGCAACCAGGCGGCGCCATGAAAGTGGATCACGACGTCGAACACGTCCCGTGCGCGCGCGCCGTCGGGCACCCAGAGCTCGACCGGCTTCCCCGCCGGACCGGTATATGCGCGAACGGTGCCGCCCAACGACTTGGGTGTAAGGCATTCGTGCGTGCGCGTGGTCTCCAACATGGGCGACGGGTTCTGTGGCGCCACCGGCGGCGGTACAGCGCTTACGCCAGCCTGCGCCGAGGCAGCCACGGGCGAGAGACACCAGCCGAACACCGCACAACAGGTTACGAACCGCCGCGCGGCAGCGAAGGGGCGAGCGTGGCGCATCGCACCCCTCAGGGCACGATGACCGGCGTCGCGAAGAAGCTGTTCGGACGCCACGCCGGACGGCTCTTCCGGTTCGCCACGCCCAGAGCGAGATCCGCGTACAGCGCATTGAACCCCGCCGCAGCCTCGAAGTCGATCGGTTGCGCGAGGTCATCCGACATCTTGTGATACCGTTCCCGGACCCACCCGGTGAAGAGCTTCTCATTGGCGGTGCCCGGCGTGTACCCCAACTTGAACGCCAGCGACGGGACGCCACGGCGGATGAAGCTGTACTGATCGCTCCGCACGAACCGCATCTCCTGCGGCTCCGGATCAGGCAGCACACGCAGCCCTCGCGCCGTCACCACACCGTCCACATCGTCGGCCAGATCCGATTCGTCGTTGCCGTACACGAAGAGTCCCTCGAGCGGGAAGAGCGGCAGGAACATGTCGGTGTTGAGGTTGGCGACGATCGTGCCGCGCGTGATCGAGGGACGCGCCGCGAAGTAGCGCGAGCCCAGCAATCCTTTCTCTTCGGCCGTGACGGCCACGAACAGCAGTGTGCGCTTGTTGCCGCCGCGGGCGGACACCGTCCTGGCCGTTTCCAGCAGCGTTGCCGCACCGGTCGCGTTGTCCATGGTGCCGTTAAAGATGCTGTCGCCGGTGAGCACCGGTCCCTTGAACGTGCCGACATGATCGAGGTGCGCACTCAGAACGACCACCTCGTCACGCAGTGTCCGATCGGTACCCGGCAGCATGCCCACGACATTCGGCGACACGATGTCGCGCCGCACCGTAGGGAGCGTCGCACGCAACGACACCTGGAGTTCGGCCCTCGGCAGCGGCTCGCCACGCCTCGCGACCGCTACGACGCTGTCCCACACGATCCCACTGCCAGCCAGCAGCCGCGGCATGAGCGTCGGATTGAGCACACTGTTGATCCGCTGACCCCCCAGATCGTCGAGCGATGTGTCGGCCAGCGACACGGAGCTGCCAAGACGGGTGTTCTCGTTATCAACCCAGGAGCCTCCGGCACCGACGGCGGCGACGCCGACGGCCCCGGCCTGTCGCATCGCGGCCCATCGCGTGCGCGTGCCGTGCGCCAGCAACGGCGCAGAAAGTCCCTTGGGGTTCGCGTTCACATACACCACGATTTTGCCGCGCAGATCGAGCCCCCTCAGATCATCCATGCCCGCCTGTGGCAGCGTGATCCCGTAGCCGGCGAAGACCAGCGGCGCCTCGACATTACCGGTGGAGAGACGCGCCGTGACGCGCAGATCACGACCCACCGCCAGCGGAGTCCAGGCGTCACCATCGCGCAGCGCCAACGCGACGCCCTCCTTGGCCATCGCGACTTCGATGAAGCGCACGGGCTGGTACCAGCCGTCAGTCCCGGCCGGCGTAAGGCCGGCCAATCGAAACTGTTCCGCGACGTAGCGCGCCGCCGCTTCATGGCCGGGGCTGCCCATATCCCGCCCCTTCAGTGAGTCGTGCGCCAGCACCTGCACATGGCGCCACCATGCCTCAGCGGGCTGCTGCGCGGAGAGCGAATCCGGGCTCACGACGAACGTGGCGATCACGGCGGCGCACGTCGTGCGAAGTCTCATGAGGACAGACTCTTTCATCCCCCGCCGCCCCGCACACCGTCGGCGGGGCGGGTCGGCCAGCCCGCGAGTTGCCTGGCCACTGGAAGCTGTCGCACGCGCACCCCGGTAGCCGCGAAAATCGCGTTGGCGATCGCCCCACCGGCCGGCGGCACTCCGGGCTCGCCGATGCCTCCCGGCAGCCCTTCACTGGTCACCAAGTGCACATCGACCACATGCGGCGCCGTGCGCATGCGGGTGACGCCGTAGTCGCGGAAATTCGACTGCGCGACTTTGCCGGCGGCGAAGGTGACTTCACTGGTGAGCAGGTTGCTCATCGCCATGATCAGCGCGCCCTCCATCTGCGCACGCGCACGATCGGGATTCGCGATGAAGCCCGCGTCGACCGCCACCGTAGTTCTGGGCACGAGCACGGTGCCATCGGGCAGCACCTCTACCTCGACGACCATCGCCACGTAGGTCAAAAAGCTGCGATGGATCGCGATGCCGCGTCCCTTCCCGCGCGGCAATTTCGCTCCACGCCACCCGCTCTTCTCGACGGCTAATTCCACCACGTGGCGGGCGCGACCGCTGTCGAGCGGATGATCCGCCCACGTGGCGCCGTAGTTGCTCGCCGGCGACACCAGCCCCGCCTTCGAGAGATCGACCACACGATCGGGGCCCAGTAATCCAAGCAGAAAATCCGCCGGGTCCTTCTTCGCGGCGTACGCCAACTCGTCCACGAACGAGCCGATCGCGAAGCCGTGGTGAATCGCATTCACGCTGCGATACCAGCCGATGCGCGTATGCGCGACCGCCGGACAGATCTCGACACTCATGTTCGGAATGTCGAACGGAATGTCGCTCGCACCGTTCGTGAGTTCATCCGGCTCAGCTCCCGGCACATTCGGCGCGAACGTGGCACCAATGGCAGGGTACGCCGACCGATGCAGCCACGCCGTCACCTTGCCACTGGCATCGAGCCCGGCTTCGAGGCGATGCGCCGCGACTGAATGCAGGTACGAATTGCGGAGGTCGTCTTCGCGTGTCCACTGCACGCGCACCGGCGCGCCCACTTCGCGCGACAGGAACGCCGCCTCGCAGATGAAGTCCGGCTTCGACTTCCGGCCGAAGCCTCCCCCGAGCAGCGTCACATGAACCGACACGTTGGCCGCGTCGACTTTAAGATATTGTGCCACGGTGTTGCGCGCGTCCTGTGGCGATTGCGTCGGCGCCCACACCTCTACCTTGCCGTTCGCAACATTTGCCAGCGCGGCCACCGGTTCCATCTGTGCATGCGACAGGTGCGGCATGTAGTACTCGGCCGTCACGCGCTTCGCCGCACCCGCCAACGCCTTCGGCACATCGCCTACCGCGCGCCCAGCCTTTCCCGGCGCGCGCACTGACGAAAAAAGCGACGCTTTGTACGCCGTACTGTCGTACGTGGCGTTCGGACCACCGTCCCACGTGATGCGCAGCGCGTCACGCCCGCGGATCGCGGCCCACGTGTTCTTCGCGATCACCGCCACGCCACCCAGCGGGAAAAACGCTCCGGGCAGCGGCGTCTCGGGAATACGCACGATTCTCTCCACGCCCGGCACCTTCAGCGCGAGGCTGTCGTCTACAGTCGCGACCTTACCGCCCCACACTGGCGGCCGGCTGATCACGGCCACTTTCATCCCGGGCAGCGCCATGTCGGCGCCGTACATCGCGGTGCCCGTCGTCATCGGCACGAGATCGATCGACGTCATTTGCTTGCCTTCCCATCGCCGCTCGCTCGGCAACTTGATGCGCACGCGCTCCTTCGCCGGCATGGGAATCGTACGCGCCGTCGCGACCAACGCCGCATACGTCTTGGTACGTTCACTCGCGGTGTGCACCACGACACCGTTACTCGCCCGCACGGCGCTGGACGCGACGCCCCACTCCTTGGCGGCGGCATCCTCGAGCAACGCGCGCACCGTCGCGCCGGCTTCGCGGTACGCGGGCAGGAAATCACGAATGCTGGTGGAACCGTCGGTATTCTGATTGCCGTACTTCTTGTCGTCACCAAGCGCCTGCTCCACGCGGCACGTGGCCCAGTCCGCTTCCATCTCGTCGGCGATGATCATCGGCATGGTAGTACGGATGCCCTGCCCCATCTCCGAGCGGTGACAGACGATCGAAATGATCCCGTCGTCGCCGAGCCGCACATACGCGTGGGGTTCCCATGGCTCCGCATTCGGCGCAAAGAGCGAATCGGCGGCTTCGAGCCGTCGCACGCCCAGCGTGCCGGCCACGAGCAGCAGTCCGCCCATCCCCAGCAGCTTCACAAACTCGCGACGGTGCGTTTCAATCGCACCAGAGGGCCGCTCGTCGATGTCGGCCGACTCGGAATGTGTCGTGATCCACGGTAGTCGATGCCTGGCGCTCATCGCGTGGCCTCTGCGGCGGCCTTGATCGCCGCACGAATACGTGGATACGTGCCGCAGCGACAGATATGGCCGTTCATGGCCGTATCGATGTCCGTATCGGTAGGTGCGGTGTTACGAGCGAGCAGCGTGGCCGCCTGCATGATCTGTCCGCTTTGACAGAATCCACACTGCGGCACATCGATCTCGCGCCACGCCACCTGCAGCGGATGCGCACCGGTCGGGTGCAGGCCTTCTATCGTCGTCACGTTCACGTCGGCGAGGGACTGCATGCGCCGCTGGCAGGCGCGCACCGGTGCGCCGTTCACGTGCACCGTGCAGGCGCCGCACTGCGAGATACCGCAGCCGTACTTGGTACCCGTGAGCGCCAGCTCGTCGCGCAGGTACCAGAGCAACGGCATCGTGGGATCGCCGTGGAACGTACGACGCGCTCCGTTCACGGTGAGAGAGATGGGGGCGATACTCATGGTGGCTCCACGGGGTCGGATCGACGACGGATACCTACCCTCTCATTTTGGCGAGGCGGACGGCTAAGCGTTAGGGGCAGACCGCCGCTTTGCTGTTCTTCGCGTCTCTTCGCGTACTCTGCGATCTTTTTGCGAACCAGCAGGCTGTCCGACGGCTCCGAAGCAGCCGAAAGCACCGCGGTTCGCGCGAAGTCCGCGAAGGCTCGTGAAGGCTCGCGAAGAACTGCGGCACTCGCTGGAGCTACACCGTCTTGAGCCCTCCCGTGTACCCCGCCGGATGCGCACGATCTGCACCGGTAGCGTGATCGCTTGCGCCGTCACAGGCGACCGCTGAATGGCGCGAACGATGTCCATGCCGCTGGTGACGATGCCGAACGCGGCAAAGCCCTGCCCGTCCAGATTGCGATGGCCGCCGAAGTCGAGAGCGGGCTGATCACCAAGGCAGATGAAGAAGTCCGACGTCGCGCTGTCCGGGCCGCCGCGGGCCATCGACAGGGTGCCGTCGCGATGACGAAGCCCCGTGTCGCGCGTGCGCTCGAGCGGAACGGGCGCAAAGCGGGCGCCAACGCGCGACGCATTCGCGCCAGCCTGAATCACTTCGATGCGCACGGTATCCGACGGCTGATTCTGCATCGTCACGGCACGATGAAATCGACCACCGTCGTAGGCGAGCGAATCGACGTATCTCAGAAAGTTCGTCGCGCTGATCGGCGCACCGGCACTGTCGATCAGAGCCGTGATCGTCCCACGAGTCGTCTCGATCACGACGGGAATACGACCCGACCTGGGCGCCGCTACGTGTACCACCAGCGCACGCTTGGCATACGCCGCCGGTGAGACTCGACGCACCGTGCTCGTCACGCGCGTGCCGGCGACGAGCGCGGTCACCGCCACATCAACCGGCTTCATCGACGTGAGACCGATGTGCACCGGCATATCGCTCTGCGCGTCATAGCCGGATCCCGCGTCGACAAACCGAGTCGCGAGCAGTTCACGCGTGCCAGCGGCATATACTCGCACTTCCGCGCCAGCTAGCGTGGCGCGACCATCTGCATCGATCACACGCACCTGCAGTGAGCGCCGGGCAATCGCCTCCGGCAACACATGCCGCAATACCGGATGCGCCGCCTCTGGGCGGGAGCCGGCCAGCGCCAGATCGAGGGCTCCGTCGCCATCCACGTCGGCCCACTGTACGCCGTGACTGGCGGTCAGCGCCAGCAGATTCTCCGGCGTGACATCGACAAACGCCGCGGCCTTCGCGCTCCCCACGCGTACGAATAGATAGTCCCGAAAGCTCTCGGTGGCCGACACAGTACCGTTGACGAACAGATCCAGCAGGCCATCGTGATCGATGTCGGCCAACGCACAGGTATCGTAGCGCCCGTCGATCGCCACTCCCCACGACGCACTCACGTCACGGAAGGCGCCGTTGGCTGCACCGAGAAAAAGTCCATTCGGTCCGTAGTTCGCGGAGATGATGTCAGCTACGCCATCGTTGTTCACGTCGGCGACACATGGACGCACGGTGCCCTGGGTAGCAACCTTCACACCACGTCCGCCCCACGCCAGTCCGATCTGCTCGGCCACATCGGTGAAGGTTCCGCCGTCGTTGCGAAAGAAACCGTTCGCGTCGCCATCCTGATTGGCGACATACAGATCGAAGTCGCCGTCCTGCTGATAGTCGAACCACACCGCACCTACGCTCTTCCGCGCGTCAGCGAGTCCGACGCTGGCGGCCACATCGGTGAACACGCCACCGCGGTTGCGATACAGCATGTTTGCGCGATCGCGAAACGCCACGAACAGATCGAGGTCGCCGTCGCCATCGACATCGACGAACACCGGTTGCCGAACCGCGCCAGTCTCCACCGCAAGGCCGCTGGCGGCGGTGATATCGGTGAATCGCGCGCCGTCATTTCTGTACAGGCGAAGCACGGGACCGCCACCAGGGGTGAAGCCGACTAGCAAGTCGGGGTCACCATCGGCATCCACGTCGCTAAATGCCGCCGCCCGAGTGGGCCGCGCATCCGCTATGCCAGCTTCCGCCGCGATCTCGCGAAAGGTGCCGCCCGTATTCAGGTACAGGCGGTTCGGTGTTCCGTTGAAGCCCACGAACAGGTCGAGGTCGCCGTCCTGGTCAACGTCGGCGAACGCATTCGTCAGGGCTCCGCCAGCCGCGAACAGCTCCGGCTGAATGGCCTGAAACACGAGGGGGGACTGCACCGGGCGGGCGGCCGAAACCGACACGATCAGCGCGACAGCAAGGAGCCGACGAAGCATGGCATCGGGTGTGAGGGTGACGGCACCACCACGGGCTCACTTGTGCGCCCTCGTGGTTGGCCGTAACGTCGCGTGCATTCCATCGTTCGACAAGATACGGACGATTCAGTACACGAGCTCTCCCGCGCACTGCGGCCGTTACCCTCCGAGGCGTAGCATGGTGACATTTCGTTCACACCCGATCGTACACGCCGCTTTTGTCGCGCTGCTGCTCTCGCCCTCGGCCGTTTCGGCGCAGGCGACGCTCGACCAGCTCATGAGCGCGCCCTTCGCGACGAACATCGCCGCCGCCGCCACCGGTGAGCGGCTCGCGTGGACCCTCAACGAACGTGGCTTGCGCAACGTCTGGGTGGCGGAGGGTCCGCGCTTCACCGCCCGTCGTCTTACCGCTTACCTGATTGACGACGCGCAGGAGCTCAACGCGGTGCAGCTTTCGCCTGACGGCAGCCGCGTGGTGTACACTCGCGGTGGCGACTACGGCTCAAATTTCGACGACGCGCTTCCCGTCAATCCGACCGGCGCTCCTTTCCCGAACAAGACGGAGATCTGGTCCGTCCCGTTTGCAGGCGGTGCTCCGGTTTCGCTGGGAGAAGGGGAAGATCCGGTGATCTCTCCCAGAGGCGACGTGGTGGTCTTCACTCGCGCGCGTCAGCTCTGGAGTGCTCCGCTCGATGGCGCCAAGCCTGCGGTGCGGCTCTTCGACCAGCGCGGCACCGCCAGCGATCCACAGTTCTCCCCCGACGGCGGGCGCATCGCCTTCGTCTCGGGCCGCGGAGACCACGCATTCGTTGGCGTTTACACAAACGCGCAGACACCCATCCAGTATCTCGCGCCGTCCACCAATCGCGACTGGGCACCACGCTGGGCGCCCGACGGCACGTCGATCGTGTTTGGGCGTCGCGCCGGAGCCGGGGGCCCTCCGCCTAGGAACTCTGATATTCAGCCCGCGCCCTGGAGCATCTGGGTGGCCGACGTCGCCACCGGTGAAGCGACCAAACGTTGGGCGAGTGACAAAACGCTCGAGGGCAGCGTGCCGAGCACGGATGGCGGCATCAACCTGCATTGGGCCGCCGGGGATCGCATCGCGTTTCTGTCGTATCAGGACGGATGGCCGCACCTGTATTCGATGACCGCACGTGGCAGCGAGAATCCGATGCTGCTTACGCCGGGTAATCACATGGCCGAACACATTGCGCTGTCGAACGACGGTCGGCACTTGTACTACTCGGGCAATCTAGGCATCACACCTGGTGATATCGACCGTCGTCACGTGGTACGCGTGCCGGTAGACCGGGCGACTCCGGAAGTGCTGACACCCGGAACCGGCGTCGAGTGGATGCCCACTCCGCTTGGCTCCGGACGCGTGGCGGCCATCGGAGGGACGGCGCAGCGCGTGCCCTCGCCGTTCGTGCTCGACGCCGCGGCTGGCGCCCCCGCCAGCGCGAACACGCCGCGTATCGCCATTGGCGAATCGCAGATTCCCGCTGAGTTCCTGGCGGCAAAACTCGTGACACCGAAGACGGTGATCTACACCGCCTCGGACGGCGTGAAAGTTCACGGGCAGTTGTTCGAACCACCCCCCGGCGGCGCGGCACGCAAGGCGGCCGTTCTGTATGTGCATGGTGGCCCACCGCGTCAGATGCTGTTGGGTTGGCACTATGGCGACTATTACTGGAACGCCTACGCGATGAACCAATATCTGGCGAGCCGCGGATTCGTCGTACTCTCCATTAACTACCGACTCGGCATCGGCTACGGACATGACTTCCATCGTCCGCCGCACGCGGGCGTAGCCGGCGCGTCTGAGTACCTCGATGTGAAGGCTGCCGGCGAATGGCTGCGTGCTCAGCCCAACGTGGATCCCAAGCGCATCGGCATCTACGGCGGCAGCTACGGCGGCTATCTCACGGCGCTCGCCCTCGGTCGTAATTCGGATCTGTTTGCCACCGGCGTCGACATCCACGGCATACACGACATGACGGCCGATGTAGGCTCGCGGTTCGGCGGTACCGCGTGGCGGTACGAACGCTCCGCCGCCCGGATCGATTCCCTGGCGCGACTGGCCTGGCGCTCTTCCCCCGTGAGCGCCGTGAACACGTGGCGGTCGCCGGTGTTGTTCATTCACGCCGACGACGATCGCAATGTGCGTTTCGCACAAACCGTCGATCTCATTCAGCGACTGCGGGTGCGAAACGTAGACCTCGAGGAGATCACCATCGTGGACGACACCCATCACTTCATGCAGCATGCGAATCAGAAGCGGGTGAACGCCGCCATCGCGGCCTACCTGGAGAAGAAGCTGCGGCCGTAGCTGGCGCGGCGGCGGCGCAAGCCGTAGCGTACTGATCCTCTGTCACTCCTACCTGGTATCGACTCATGAAAGCTGTCAGCGAACTCCTCAAGAAGCACGACGGCACGCTCTGGCATTGCACGCCGGACATGACGGTCTACCAGGCGGTCGAGAAGTTGGCGAGCTACGGTGCCGGCGCGTTGCTCGTGATGGACGGCGATCGCCTCGCGGGTGTGTTTTCGGAGCGCGACTACACGCGCAAGATCACACTACAGGGTCGCAACTCGAAGGAGACGCTCGTATCAGAAATCATGACCGCCGACGTGTTCACGGTGAGCGCGAGCACCCGCACCCGCGACTGCATGGCGCTGATGAGCGCCAAGAAGATCCGCCATCTCCCCGTGCTCGCCGGCGACAAGGTGCTGGGTATGATCTCCATTCGCGACATCATGGACGATATCATCTCCGATCACGAGAGCACGATCGCCACGCTGCACAATTATATTCATTCGTGACCGACGCCCATCTGTGCGCACTCTGACACGCGGCGCGGCCACCCGGGCCCTGCTCACCGCGCTGCTGCTCGCGACCGCCTCGACCGCGCGCGCACAACGTGCGATCGATCTCGACGCCGCCACGATCACGGAGATCAACGCCGCGTTCGATGCAGGCACACTGTCGTCGGTGCAGTTGGTCACGCGCTACCTCGCCCGCATCGCGGCCTTTGACCGTCAGGGTCCGGCGATCCATGCCGTCATCACGCTCAACGCGAAGGCGCTCCAGACGGCCCAGGCACTCGATGCCGAGCGGAAAGCCAAGGGCAAGCGTTCGCCGCTGCACGGCATTCCGATCGTGCTCAAGGACAACTACGACACCCGCGATATGCCCACCACGGGCGGGTCGGTGCTGATGGAGGGATACGTCCCCGCACGCGACGCGGTGCTCGTGCAGAAGTTGCGCGATGCGGGCGC
>NZ_JBDNFF010000291.1:0-4779 GCF_041689975.1 Gemmatimonas sp. | reverse complement strand
GGCGCTGAAGGTACAGCGGCACGAGGGCGATACCATGCGACGACACGCCCTCGACTTCAGCGGCCACGAGCGAATCGACCGTCACGCGTGCGTCGGCGGTGCGCACGCCCGCAGCGCCGAACAGTGCGAGCAGGACGGCATTCAAACGCGCGACATCGACTGTCGCGTCAGTGGCGACAGCGGTCAATGGGCATCCTTTTCGTCGGTGTACCAATCGGGCTTCACAGGGTAGTGGGGGCCGTCGTATACCTCGACCACGATCGTGTCTTCGTGCGCCACCGTCAGCCCGTGGACGTTACCCTTGGGGTTGCAGTAGAACGAGCCTGCGACGAGCGTTACGCCGGTGGCTGTGTACTCGTACTTGCCGGAGAGGCAGTACATTGACTGGTTGGAGGCATGCGAATGCGGCTGCGGAATGCCTGCGCCTTTGTCGAACTTGATCAGCGCGACCGAGGCTCCGGTATCGACGTCGCGAAACAGCATCTTCTCGTGGACGCCTTTGAGAGACTTCTCGCGCCACGGCAGGGTCGCGGTCTGAACCAGGATCTCATCCAGCGATGGCGCTCCGGCCGGCATGGATACAACTTTCGTGTCTGACATGGTCGATTCCTTTAATATATTATATGAAATATCACTACTGATTAATCAATTGCGATGGGGGTTACCAATTCGGACCTTTCGCACCACTCTCCTATGGCAAGCAAAGTTTCCGCGCCCTCCGCGCCCTCGATCTCCCTTGCGGAGAAGGCCTACCGTCAACTGAAAGAGCGCATCCTCACGCTCCAGCTTCGGCCCGGCATGTTCCTTAACGAGCTCGCGCTGTCCGAGATGCTCGGCATCGGGCGCATGCCCGTGCACCAGGCAGTCCACCGGCTCAAGGCTGAAGGGCTCGTCGAGGTGATTCCGCGCAAGGGACTCGTGATCCGGCCCGACTCGCTGAAGGACATGCTCTCGCTGCTCGAAGCACGGCTCGCGATGGAACCCAACATCACCGCGCTCGCTGCGGAGCGCGCGAGCAAGGAACAGATCGCGGCCCTCAAGAATCTTGTGATGGAGTCGAAGCGCATCGTGAGCCAGACCGAACGTATGTCGTTCATGACGCTCGACCGTGCGTTTCACTCGCTGATCGGCGAGGCCGCCGGCAACAAGATCCTCGCGGATGCGCAACGGCCGCTGCACGAGCGGTCCGAACTGATCTGGCACCTTCGTGTGATGCGCGAGGACGGGCTCGTCGTGAACCAGAACGAGCACATGAACATCTTCTCCGCGATCGCGGAGCGGGACGCCAAAGCGGCACGCAAGGCCATGGAAGAACATCTTCATTCGCTTCACAATCGTATCCTCAACGGCTCCTTGAATCTCTAGTCAAGCTTCACGCCCGACACCCTGACCACTTCCTTCCACTTGACCGCCTCTGCTTCTATGTAGTGGTCGAAAAGCTGCGGCGTGTTGGGCCGGAGCTCCACCTTCATCTGGAGGAAGCGGGCCTGCTCAGTCGGCGTCTTCAGCGTCTCGTTCATTGCGGTGCTGAGCTTCTCGACCACTACCGACTGGCCGACCCGCTGGATTACGCCTTCGGCGATCGCGCGTGACTGTACGTCGGCTGAGCCGCCGGGCGGATGGGCCACGATGAGATGGATCGGCTTGCCGGGAAACATGGGCGGCAGGGCGAGTGCAGTGCCGCACACTGTGATCGCGGCAAGGGCCCGGGCGACGAACTTCTTCATGGGACGATCCTTTGGATCAATGCTTGGGGAGCGGCGGCGGCAGCCAGCCCGACAGGGCGCGCTCCGCCACGACGACCAGCAGGTAGGCGATCGTGCCGAGCACCGAAAGGGCGAACAGCGCGGCGAAAGCGAGCGACGTGTTGATCTGCGACGTGGCGCTGAGCAGCAGGAAGCCCAGACCGTCGCTCGACCCGACGAATTCACCGATCACCGCGCCGATCACCGCGAGCGTCACCGCGACCTTGGCGCCGGTGAACACGTAGGGCAGTGCTGCGGGAAACTGCACCATCGAGAACACCTGCCAGCGCGTGGCCTTGAGGCTGCGCCCTAGTTCGAGCAGGTCGCGCGGGGTCGATTGCAGGCCCGCAGCGGTGTCGACAACGATTGGGAAGAACGCCACGAGCCAGGCGATCGCGAGCTTCGATTCGATGCCGGTGCCGAGCCACACAAGCAGGATCGGCGCGAGCGCGACTTTGGGCACGGACTGCAGGGCGACTAGTGGCGGGTAGAACATGAGGTTCACCCAACGCGACATGGACACGGCCACCGCGATCGGGATGCCGAGCAGAAGCGCAAGCGCGAAGCCGTAAAGGGTGGCCTTCATCGTGACCCAGCCTTCGGTCACGAGCGCCGGCCAGTACTTGCCGATGGCGAGCGCCACGTTCATCGGCGTCGGAAGCACCGATTCGGGCATCTTCCACGCGACGCAGACGAGTTGCCAGAGCGCGAGCACCAACACCACGCCGATGAGCGGATAGGCGATGCGTTCAATGTTGTTACGCGTGATCATCAGTGGGCTCCCCCTGCCGCGGTCGGTGCGACGATGCCGAGCGCCTCGCTCGCGAGCCGCTTGGCCAGCGTGAACTCGGGCGTGAAACGCACCGCCTGGCTGCGAGGGTAGGCAAGGTTCACAGTCAGTTGCTCGACTATGCGCGCAGGGCGACGACTGAACACAAGCACCTTGTCGGCGAGGTACACCGCCTCGGAGATCGAATGCGTCACAAAAAGTACGCTTGCACCGGTTTCCTTGCGGATATTGAGAAGCAGGTCGTTCATCTCGAGCCTCGTGAGTTCGTCGAGCGCACCAAAAGGCTCATCCATGAGTAGCAGTTTTGGTGCATGGATCAGCGCGCGGCACAAGGCCACCCGCTGCTGCATGCCGCCGGAGAGCTGATGGGGCCGCGAGGACGCAAAATCCGCGAGACCTACGAGCGCCAGCAGTTCGTGCGCACGATTCCGGGCGGCCGCATCGTTGCGCTTGAGCACATCCATGGGAAACAGCACGTTTTGGAGCACGGTGCGCCAGGGCATGAGGCTCGGGGCCTGGAACACGAAACCGTAGTCGCCGTAAGGGCCGTCGACATCTTTGCCGTTGACCATGATGCTGCCGCCCGACCTTGGCATCAATCCTGCAACCATCCGCAACAGCGTGGTCTTGCCGCATCCGCTCGGCCCCAGCAGAGACACGAATTCTCCGGCCTCAAAGTCGAAACTCGCATCGTCGAGCGCGACTAGGTCTTCATGGGCACCCCCGCCTCGTTCCTTCGCAAGGAATATTTTGCGCGCACCCTGCACTGAACCAAATGGCATCGCCGATCTCCTGTACTTGTTGCGCATATCATGTGATATATTACAAAAATTGTCAACTCAAGAAAGACGTTCATGAAATTTTTCAAGCAGGTGATTTCAGCGATTCTTGCAGCGTGTGCGCTCGCCACGCCCGCCGTCCAGGCGCAGGACAAGGACATCAAGTTCGCACTCGATTTCATTCCCCTTGGTCGGCACGCGCCCTGGTACGTAGCCTTGTCGAAGGGCTACTTCAAGGAAGAAGGCCTCAACGTCACGATACTGCCGACGAAGGGTACGGCCGATGCGATCCGCTACGTCGAATCGGGTCTCGCCGAAATCGGCTTCATCGACATTCCGAGCCTCGTCGCGAGCGGCGCGGCCGGCAGCGCGATTCGCATCGTCGGCGCGGTCTACCAGAAGGCGCCCTATTGCGTGTTCAGCCTGAATCCTGGCGCGAACGTCTCGTCGCCCAAGGACATGGTCGGACTCGAGATCGGTTCGAGCAGCGCCTCGTTCATGCCCCGTATCTTTGCGGCTTTCATGAAGATGAACAACCTCGATCCCTCAACGCTCAAGATCGTGAACATCGACGGCGCGGCCCGCGTGCCGATGCTGGTTTCGAGGAAGGTCCCGGCGATCGACCAGTTCATCATGGGTGAACCGTCGATCAAGCGCGCCGCGGGCGATGCCCAGGCCAAGTGCCTGCTGCTGAGCGACTACGGCCTTGACATCTACGCGAACAGCATCGGCGTGAGGGACGACTACCTGAAGGCCAACCCGGCAGTCGTGCGTGGCTTCATCCGTGCCGCGTTCCGCGGCTGGAAGGACGCGCTCGCCAACCCGGCCGAAGCCGCGAAGATCCAGGTCCAGTACCTCAAGGCACTTGACCCGCAGATCATCGAACAGGAACTCGTGATCCTGAAGCGCATCACCGTGACGCCTGAAGTGATGGCCAACGGCTTCGGTACGATGTCGAAGGAAAAGATGCGACGCACCGTGCAGTTCATCAACGACAACGTCGAAGTGACGGGCGCCAAGCTGTCCGCCGACAACATCCAGGTCGACGGCTACCTGCCCTCGCCTGCCATCAAGCCTTGAGCCCGCAGCCCCTGTCCGTCGTCATCGCGGGCGCAGGTCCGATCGGTCTCACCACCGCGCTCGGGCTCGCGCACTATGGCGTCGCGTGTATCGTCTATGAAGACGACCAGACCCTTTCTTCGGACACCAAGGCAGGGACGCTACTCACCCGGACGCTAGAGATCTTCAGGCGCTACGGCGTGGCCGATGCGGTGCTCGCGGAGGCGCTCCGAGTCGATGAGATCGGCGAGATCGACCGGCAGACGCAGAAGTCGACCTTTCCAGTGACGCTGGACGCGCTGTCGGACGAAACGCGTTACCCGTTCGTGATCAACCTGCCGCAGCAGGACCTCGAGCCGATCCTCGGTCGGGCCATCTACCTTCATCCGCTGATCCAGTTGCGTAT
>NZ_JBDNFF010000290.1:0-3113 GCF_041689975.1 Gemmatimonas sp. | reverse complement strand
CGAGGGCAACTACACGCGCGCCGGTTTCGGTGACAAGCCGGGTGTCATTTCGCTACCCTCGCCCAGCTACGATCGCTTGCTCGATGCGGCCGTGCGATCGCTACGCGTGCACGGATTCACCGACATCCTGCTGATCGGCGATAGCGGTGGGAACCAAGCTGGCCTCACCGCCGTGGCGAACGCGCTGAATGCGGAGTGGGCCGGGACCGGCGTGCGTGTATATGCGCTCGTCGACTATTACCAGAAGGGTCGCATCCAGATTCGCGACTATCTCAAAACCACCTACGGATGGGACGAGAAGATGGTCGGGTCGCACGCCGGTACCAGCGACACATCGCAATTGCTGTACGTGTTCAGCGACGGGATTCGGCTGGACAAGCTGATGCCGAATGGCGGCGCGCCGGACGCCGGTGTCACCGGCGATCCGACCAAGGCTTCGGCCGCGATCGGCAAGATCGCGGTCGATCAGAAAGTGAATGCGGCGCTCGCCCAGTATCGTGCCCTGAAGGGCGGCACGCCGTAGCGTGAAGTCAGCAGGATATACAGCGATGGTTGTGCTTCGCACCCAGCTTTTCCAGCAAGGCCACCGTGTCCAGAAACGGCGAGATGCGCTGCACCGGGCCGTTCGCCATGTCCACGGTCGTCTGTCCCGTGCGCGCGACCGCCATCACGTCGGCACCCTTCGAGATCAGATACTCGATCATCACGTTGTCGCCACGTGCTGCGGCATGATGCAACGGCGTGTAACCGTTGAAGTCACGCATGTTCACGTCGAACTTCAACTCTTCCACGAGGTAGCGCAGCGCGGGCATCCAGCCGTCGGGCGTATGCTTATGCTCGTTGGCCGCGAAGGCTTGACCGTAACCAACGCCGGTTGCGGCGTGAATCGCGAATACGCCCAAGCCACCATCAGGAAGCGGCGCGAGCCCGGACGGATCTTCGCGTATGACCGCAGCGGCGCCACGGCGCGCCCGTGGTTTGGGCTTGATGGTCGCGATCATCGGATCGGCGCCCGCAGCGAGCAGCAGCCTCATCGCGGCAATATCGGTCGCATGCGCCGCGCGGAAGAACGGCGTGGCACCAGTGAAATCCACGCCCAGATTGTCGCGGTTGTACGTGGTATACCAGAGCGATCGTGACAGTCGCGCGTTGGGATTCGCCTTGGCCTTGAGCAGCGCGTCGACGACCTCCAGATACATCGCCTTCTGCTGCAGCTGGAACGACGGCTGCGGCGTACGGGTCATTGGTGCCCATTCCTTGTTCAGTACCGCGAAGAGCGGCGCGGCGCCCGCGTCGCTGGCAAGGTTGGGATTGCCGCCGCGCTCCAGCAGCAGCATCACCATGTCGTAATGGCCGTTGATCGACGCCATCAGCATCGGGCTCGTATGATCGCCAGCACTCACCTGGTCGATGTTCGCTCCACCATCGAGCAGCGCGTCGACCGCTTCAATTTTTCCTTCACGTACCGCCAGCAGCAGCGCCGTATGGCCACCCTGCGCGCCAAGCAGTTCGTTGTAGCCCGGATTGTCGTCATCGAGCCCACGGCCCCCCTGTGCCGACAGCCGAGCCTCTTCGGTTGCCGTTGCGGCCGCCGCGCCCGCGAGAGCCGCGGTCGTGGCGGCCTGCACCTCCACCTCGCGAGAGGCTTTTACCGCCGCCTGCACCTGCGACGGCGATGGCATCCAGTTGGCATTCTTCGTCTGTCCCTGCGCCTCGCGGAGCTGCGCGAGCACCACATCACGTTTGGCCTTGGCCTGACGGTCCTGCGCCGCGCTGGCCATGATGTCCATGGTCCTGGCGGTGACAGACGGGTCGGCGCCGGCTTTCAGAAGTGCACGCACCGCGTCTGCTCGGCCTCTCGCGGCAGCGGTCATCAGCGGGGTCTGTCCCCACGACGGTTCCTTCGCGTTCACGTCGCCGCCCGCTGCGATCAACGCAGCGATCGTACCCGGCACTCCCGCCACGGCTGCAAGGTGCAACGGCGACGCTCCATTGGCGGTCACGGCGCGCGCGTCGGCCTTCGCAGCCAGCAGCGCCCTCACCACGCCAGTGGCACCGCTTTGGCTTGCCACGTGGAGCGGCGTAAAGCCTCCAACCCTCGTGGTGGCCGAAAGCCGCGCCTTGGCGCGTAGCAGCACCACCGCGAGCGACGAATCCCCACGATTGGCGGCCCAGTGCAACGCCGTCATGCCGTCGCCCTGCGCCACGTTCACGTCGGCTCCGGTGGCCACGAGCGCGCGCACCGCGGCACCATTTCCGCGCATCGCTGCATCGGCTACCGCCGAAACGGGAGGAAGCGCGATCGGCGGTCCACCGGGAATGCCGATCGCGATCACACCGAACACCTTGAGCATCACTCGATTCATACGACGTTCGCTCCGCTTGGTCAGAGACAGGTCACAGACAGATCAGAACGCGAATTCACCGGTGCTGTCGCCGAACGTGCTGACGTCGTCCATGCCCAGCTTGTGCATCAGGCTGAGCATGACGTTGGCCATCGGCGTGCCGTCGGGTGCCTTGAGGTGCTGATTGCCGGAGGCGAGTCCGTGTCCGCCGCCAAGAAGCAACAGCGGGGCGCGACGATGGTTGTGTGTATTGCTGTCCGACATCGGCGAGCCGTACACGATGGTCGTCTTGTCCAGCAATGGCGTATCACCGTCCATCGTGGTCTTGAGCTTGTCGAGCAGATACGGCAGTAGACTCACGTGGTAGCGGTTGATCTCGGCGAACTCGCGCACGCGCGCCGGATTGTTGCCATGGTGCGACGACGGGTGGAAGCCGGTCGCCACGCCGCTGTCGGGATACACGCGCGCCGACGCATCACGTCCCATCTTGAACGAGAAGACGCGCGTCATGTCGCTCTGCAGCGCGAGCACCTGCAGATCGAACATGATCTTCACGTGATCGCCGAAGGAGTCCGGCACGCCGGTCGGCGCGCCAGCCAGCTCGCGTTCTTCACCGGACGCATTGCGCGCTTCGACCTGCTGAATGCGCCGCTCGATCTCGCGAACATTCTCGAGATACTGCTCCATGCGCCGCCGGTCACCGGCGCCGAGCTGACGGTTCAGCGGCGCCACGCGCCCCGTGATCCAGTCGAGCACACTGCCCGTACT
>NZ_JBDNFF010000289.1:0-14088 GCF_041689975.1 Gemmatimonas sp. | reverse complement strand
TCGAAGGGCACAACGTCGTCGAGTTCAATCTCGAGTCGGCAAACGGTGGCACGCGCGTCACGTGGGCGATGCGGGGCGCGAATTCCTTTCTCTCCAAGATCGTTGGGGTGTTCATGAACATGGACACCCTGATCGGCAAAGACTTCGAAGATGGGCTGGCGTCGCTCAAGACGCAGGTGGAGACGAAATGATGTCGGTCGTTGGGCGCCACTGCTCGTGAGTGTGGCGACTGAACCGTTGTGGAGGTCCGAGAGCTACAGCCGATGGCACGACGCACTCGCCGGTTACGACGCGGCGATTGCCGCGGTACCGTCGGGACGATTGCGCGGTCACAACACGTGGTACCGCTCCGAGCTGCCGGCGCTGATCGCTTCGCGCGCACCGGGCTACGTGCTGCACGAGGAAATGGTGCGCATCACCGAGTGGAAGATGGCGCGTGGCGTATGGCGTGCGCCGAATCTCGTGCTGGTGCGCAGCAACGCGCCTGACGATGTGATCAACGCGAGCCGATCGGCGGGGGAGCAGCTGCCGCACCCGACCAAACCGATCACGGCGCTGGTCGCGCTCAAGGGTGTCGGTGCCGCCACGGCGTCCGCGCTGCTCGCCGTGATGGCGCCGGCGATCTACCCGTTCTTCGACGAGGATGTGGCGGCGCAAGTGCCGCAGCTCGGACCGGTGGCGTGGACCAACGGTTACTACGCCAAGTACGCCGTGGCACTGCGTGAGCGATCGGCGCAACTCTCGGCTACGTTGATGCGCGAGTTCACGCCGGTGATGGTAGAGCGCGCGCTGTGGGCCACGCGGCGGTCCGCGAAGAAGGACGCGCTCGCATGACGACAGCGGATGTCGTGATTTGCGGCGCGGGTATTGCCGGCATCGCTGTCGCGCACGCGCTGGCGGTGACGCACGGTGTGCGCAATGTCTTGCTTGTCGACGCGCGCGCTCCTCTAACTCTCACCAGCGACAAGAGCACCGAAGCGTATCGCAATTGGTGGCCCGGCCCCGACGATGCCATGGTGCAGCTCATCAATCGCAGCATCGATCTGCTGGAACAGTGGTCCGACGCCAGCGATGACCGCTTTGGGCTCAATCGACGCGGTTATCTTTACGCGACGCGTGATGAGACCACGGCCGAGCGATTCGTGGCCGATGCCGCGCGGGCAAGTGCGCAGGGAGCCGGTTCGGTGCGTACGTATCGCTCCGTGACTGAGGCGGCGGCGTATGAGCGCAGTCCGCATCGCGGCTTTCGCGGTGTGCCCGACGGTGCTGATCTGTTTCTCGATCGCGACGCGATTCGACGGCATTTCCCGTGGATGCACACTGACATCGTCGCGGTGTTGCACGCGCGCCGATGTGGATGGTTCAGCGGCCAGCAGCTTGGCATGTATCTGCTGGAGGAAGCGAAGGCCGCTGGCGTGCAGCTCGTGAGCGGCCACGTATTGCGCGTACTACAGCCGTCGGGTGTCGTGGAGGGCGTGGAGATCGCGCATCCCGATGGCACGTCGGTGCGTATCGTGACGCCGGTGTTCGTGAATGCAGCCGGCCCGTATGCGGCGCAAGTCGGCGAACTGGCCGGTGCCGTGCTGCCGCTCTTTTCGGAAGCGCACTACAAGATTGCGATGGAGGATACCGCCGGCGTGATCGATCGCGACACCGGTCTCGTGATTCTCGACGATGCGCAGCAGCTCGAGTGGAGCGACGAGGAGCGCGATGAACTCGCCACCGATGATGCGACGCGATGGCTCACCGAGCCGATGCCGGCGGGCATCCATCTGCGCCCTGAGGGCTACGGCGCGAGTCGCACGGTGTTGATGCTGTGGGACTACCACAGCGCGCACCACTTCAGCGTACCGGAGTTCCCGATGCCGGACGACGCGCTGTATCCGGAGCTGGTGCTGCGCGGCATGACGTCACTCGCGCCCGGCCTCGCTGCGTATCTCGACCGCTTGCCGCCGGCGTATGTGGATGGTGGCTACTACACCAAGACCGCCGAGAACCGGCCGCTGGTGGGCCCCAGCGGCGTGCGTGGCGCATACGTGTGCGCCGCGTTCTCCGGTTTCGGTCTCATGGCCGCGCCGGCGTGCGCCGAACTGCTCGCCGCCCAAATCGTCGGTGCGGCGCGACCAGACTACGAACACGCGTTTCTGCCCACGCGATACGACGACCCCGCGTATGTCGCGCTGTTGGCGAATTGGGGCAGTACGGGGCAGCTGTAACGTTGGTATTCCGTTACGGTCGTGGCGCGTTGCGCTTCACCTGCGCGTCCATGATGCGCAGCAACTCCTGATTGCTCCACGGCTGCCACCCGTGCGGCTTGAGGGGACGTCCGTAGTCGAATTTGCCGGCGTAGTACGGTCCTTTGCCCGGCTCCTTGGTGCTCTCGAGAAACGTTTCGAAGCGATACACGCCGAGATTGAGGAAGTAGTTGTCCATGTCACCCACGGCCACGTGCAGCTTGCCCACCAAGCGCGGGCCGATGGTGGACCAGTTACGCTCCACGTAGTCGCGCAGGTCGTAGCCGTTGGCCCGCATGGCCTCGGCCACGCTCTTGTCGATCACACCGGTGCGCTTGTCCCAGAGTGGTTTCGGATAGCCATCGGCCCCTACCGGCGCCCACGCGGCCTGCCAACCGTCCCACTGACCGCCCGAACGTCCCTTGGTGGCAATCACCAGTTCGGCGGTGCTTTCTTCGCGCACGGTGAGCTCGGTGATGCCTTCCGGTGAGCGACTCGATGGTACTTCGCGCGGCAGCCACGAGCGTTCGTTCATCCTGAAGGCATTGGCGTCGGCGTACACGTTGCCGAACTGATAGTTGCGGAAGTCGAGCTGGTCGGGATACAGCGACCACGCGCCGCCGAACACGTCGGGGTAGTGCACCTGTAGTGCCAGCACATCCCAGCCACCGGTCGATCCCCCGGTGAGCGTGCGCGCATATGACGACGGGATGGTGCGATAGCGCTTGTCGACTTCCGGAATCAGTTCCTGCGTGATTGCGTCGCCGTACGGGCCGTTGTTGGCGGAGTTCAGCACGTAGCTGTCGTCGTAGAACGGTGTCGGATGCTGAATGAACACGGCGATGAACTCGGGCACCGTTCCGGCGGTCCACGCCTGCTGGAATTCACAGCCGGGTTCGCGGGCGCTGCGCACGAGACGGGCGGCCTTCGCCTGCGCGGTCTCCGGCGTTTCGCATCCCTCGAACGTGAAACCGAACGGTGCGCGCTCGCTGAAGTGCCCCACCGTGTACACCACGGGATAGCGCTTCGTGCTGTTCTGCTCGTAGCCCTTGGGCAGCAGCACCACGGCACCGAGCGGCATGTCGTGATTCCAGAAGGCGCTCACCTTCTTCGAGGTCATCTTGAAACGCTTCACCCACGGCGAATCGGCCAGCGTCTCGACGGGTGGCAGCACTTTGGTGAGCGACAGCGAGATGGTGGGATTCACGGCCGGGTCGATGCGCAGCTTCTGTACAGCGCTGACGAGTGCACCCGGGGCATTGTTGAAGCGCTGGCCTTCCCACGAGTCCATGTGCGCCCAGATCGTGTGACCATCGGCGCGCGCGAACTTGGTGTACGGCAGGATCATGCCCTGCACGAAATAGTCGCCGGCGGGCAGGTCTTTCAGTGAGGCCACGGGAAAGCCGAGCGTGGTCGCATCGATGGTCGCGACATCACCGGGACGTAGCGCGTCGACCTCGACGCCGAAGAACGGTTCGCTGCTGCCGTTGGAGCCTGCTTGTTGACGGGGCTCGCGGCGATCGGTGCGCGTGATGAACACGAAGGCGCGACCGGTGATCGGACCGGAGGCGACCGACGCGTCGAAGCGAAGTTGCACCGTTTGCGCGGCCGCGGGCGCGGCAGCGGGCGCGGCAAGTGAAGCGAGGCTGACCGCGAGCAGTGCGGCGCGACGGGAACAGCGGGAGGCCGTGATCATGAGGATCAGTGCTGATGCAAAGGTGGGGTCGACGTGACGGGGACCTCAGACGCGAGTCCCGGCGCCGTGGATTCGGGTGTGTCCGAGAGATGCTCCTGCACGATGCGCCAGCGGCCGTTCTCACGACGCCAGAGCATGGTCCATGCGCCACTCACGGTATGCGGCGCGCCCTGTGGCGTGGTGTGCGGAATGCCGTACACGAGCGTGAGGACGGCGGCGTCGCGCGTGATCACGTCCACGTAGGTGGAGCCAAGCACGAAGCGCGGGTTCTGCATGTTCCGACCCACGCGTTGCCAGAATCCGGCGATCTCACTGGCGAGCGTATCGCGAGCGGTGGTGACCCGTCCGGCGACCGCAGAAATGATGCGACCGCTGTCGGGATAGAGGCTGAGCAACCGCGCGGCAGGGTCGGGCTTCGAGAAGTCGTAGGCGTTGGTGACGAGGGCGCTCAGGGAATCGGCAATGGCGCGCCGATCGTTGGGCGACACCCGAAGCGGGTCGGTGCAGGCAGTTGTCGCCGACAGCGTCACGACGGCGACGACACGAGCGGCGAGCAAGCGGTGTAAGGGAGGGCGCATCGGTGGCCTGGAGTACGGGGGCCCGATCGGAACAGGGGGACGGCTCACCGTGAGGATAACGAGCGAGGCCGCCCGCCGCGCTGGGTGCCCTGCGCCGAGTGGATTCACGGCTGAGCTCGTTGAATGCTGCCAGTGTTCACGTTCTCTCCTGGAGGACACTGGTTGTCACCGTGAGGGGACGGTTCATCGCACGGGACGGAACGGTTCCCTCTGAGCGCGCGCAGGCTCTGGCTGGCGCGGTCATTGCTTTACATATTCACATGAGGGGTCACTCGGCAGGGGCCGAGTGCATGCCCGACGGCCATGGCCCGGCGGCCAGGAGGAGCGCATGCGGAAGACTATCAAGACGGCGGCGGTCGTGTCAGGGATGGCCGCGGTATTCGCGCTGGGTGGCTGTGGCGGAGAGCGCGACCCTTCGGCGATGACGGCCGACCTCGAGCGCGACCTCCAACTGGCCACGGCGGCCGAAGGCCCGCGCACGGCGGTGGTATCGGCGCTGGAAGGTGGACCCATGGGCGCACCGAGTGGCGATCAGCGCGGTCGGCGCGACGCGGTGGCTATCCCGCGCCGTACGGCGCGACCGACTCCGAGCGCACCCACCACGGAGACGGTGGCCTCGGCATCGGTGAACGAAGCGCCGGCGGCGGCTACGGTCACGACGGAGCAGGTGGAGCCCACACCCTCCCCGCGCCCGGAACCGGGCGTAATACAGGGGCCGCCCGACCTTTCGACGGAAGCCGTTTCCACTGCGGGCCCGTCGGCGCGTGGTGATGACAACGACGGTCGAGATCGTGGCACCAGTGGCGGGCACGTCGGCGAGGGAGAGAACGGCCGCCGGGGCGGGGGATGGGGCGGCATCATCGGCGTGGTGATCCGCGGAGGCGGGGCCGGCGAAGACCGTTGCGAGGAGCACGACCGCCGCCGCAACGGCGGGCGTAATGGCGGCCGCATTGGCGCCCGCGTAGGCGGAACCGGCGACATAATCGGCAGCGTGATCGGCGACGCGATCGAACGAGGGCGCGCACCTGTAGGGACGCCGCAGAGATGGCCGCGGTATTAGTCAGGGGCAAACGGCGCCAGGAATGAGGGGCGCTGGGAATGAGGGGCGCCAGGAGTAAACGGCGCTAGGATATAGACCGCGAAACAGCAGACGGCGCCAACGCGCTTCTCGCCGTTTCGCGGTTTCTTCTTGGCGCCATTTATTCCTGGCGCCCCTCATTCCCAGCGCCGTTGATTCCTAGCGCCGTTCGCTGTTCCTTTCCCCCGCGCCTCCTCGAGCACTTCGTTCCGATCGCATGCGCAATTTCCCCGAGTAGTTCAGAAGACCGTTATGCGCATTGTGGCCGGCAAGTTCGCGGGACGACATCTCACTTCACCCAATGATTTTCGAGTGCGCCCCACTGGGGAGACGGTGCGCGTCGCCCTCATGCGACTGTTGCGCAACGATCTCGAAGGGGCGCGCATCATCGACCTGTTCGCCGGCACCGGCGCGCTCGGACTTGAAGCGCTGTCGCGCGGCGGCAAGTATGTCGACTTCGTCGAGTTCCGTCCTTCGAGTCTGCACGCGCTGAAGGCCAACATCGCCTTGCTTGGCGTTCGTGAGAAGACGCGCATCTACAAGAAAGACGCACTGCCGTTCGCGGGCCAGTTGCCGTCGGGCAAATTCGACATCGCCTTCGCCGATCCTCCATACGAGTCGAAGATGCTGGACCGGCTCATCGAGAGCTGGCATCGGCAGAAGTTTTCCACGATCCTTGCGATCGAGCATGCGCGCGTGCACGTGCTCCCCACTATCGTGAAGCCGCAGCACACGCAGATCTTCGATGACAGTGCTATTTCGGTGTACCGCCTGTAGTTCTCACCTGTAAACATCCGTAGGTCCTTCCATGCGCACCATGCTCCGTTCCGTCATCGCGGCGACCCTGCTGCTCGCGCCGGTTGTCTCGTCGGCGCAGCCCTCCCCGTGGAAGCAGCAGGCCGACCGCGTCACGATCATGCGCGATCAGTGGGGCATCGCCCACGTGTACGGCAAGACCGACGCCGATGCCGTGTTCGGCATGGTGTACGCGCAGGCCGAAGACGACTTCAATCGCGTGGAGACCAACTACATCACCGCGATGGGACGCACGTCGGAAGTGGAGGGCGAAGGTGCGCTCTGGCGCGATTTGCGCATGAAGCTCTTCATCGACACGCTCGACATGAAGGCGAAGTACGCCGAGAGCCCGGCGTGGCTCAAGGCGCTGATGAACAGCTTCGCCGATGGGCTCAATTACTATCTGGCGACGCACCCCCAAGTAAAGCCGAAGTTGCTCACGAAGTTCGAGCCATGGATGGCGCTCACGTTTACCGAAGGCAGCATCGGCGGCGACATCGCCGGCGTAAACACCGTGGGCATCGAGCGGTTCTACGCGCCGCGCATGGGGATGTCGCCAACGGCGCCGCCGCGCGAAGCGCGCGACACGGAGTTCGAGCCGCGCGAGCCTACCGGATCGAACGGCTTCGCGATTGCGCCGAAGAACACGGCCAACGGTCACGCGCTGCTGTTGATCAATCCGCACACCGACCACTACTTCCGTCCCGAAATTCACGTGAACAGCGAGGAAGGGCTGAAAGCCTACGGCGCGGTCACGTGGGGACAGTTCTTCATCTATCAAGGCTTCAACGACAAGAACGGTTGGATGCACACCACCGGTGGCGGGGATGTGGCCGACGAGTATCAGCTCACGGTCGCCGAGCGCGACGGCAAGGTGTACTACGAGTACGCCGGTGGTGAGCGCGAAATGAAGGCCAAGCGCATCGTGCTGCCGTACAAGACGGCGGCGGGCATACAGCGCAAGACAGTCACGGCGTACTTCAGCCATCAGGGGCCGATCATCCGCAACGACAACGGCAAGTGGGTGGCCGTGCGTCTCATGCAGGAGCCGATCAAGGCGCTGATGCAGTCGTTCGGCCGCACAAAAACCAGCGACTTCGCGAGTTACAAGCAGGTGATGGAACTGCGCACGAACTCGTCGAACAACACCGTGTACGCCGATGCGGCCGGGACGATCGCGTTCGTGAACGGTGACTTCATTCCGAAGCGCAATCCGCAGTACGACTACACGCGCCCGGTCGATGGCGGCACGCCGGACACCGAGTGGCAGGGACTGCACGCGATCGAAGAAACCATCATGGTCACGAATCCGGCGACGGGCTGGTTGATGAACACCAACAACTGGCCGTTCACCGCGGCCGGTCCGAACAGCCCGAAGATCGGCGACTATCCGAAGTACATGTCGCAGTATCAGGACGAGAACGCCCGTGGTGTGCACGCGATCCGCATGCTGAGCGGCCGCACCGACTTCACCGTCGACAAGCTCATCGCCGCCGCGTACGACAGCTATCTGCCGGCGTTCGAGCAGAGCATTCCGCCGCTCGTGGGCGCGTGGGATGCGCTGCCCGGCGCCGATACGCTGCGCCTCAAGCTGGCCGACCAGATCGCGGTATTGCGCGGTTGGGACTATCGCTTCGGTGTCACATCGGTCGCGATGTCGCTGGCCAACGCGTATGGTGACGAACTCGCGCGGGTCACTCGCGGCAATCGTGCTGCGGCGCGTGACAACGCGGTGATGCTCGGTGCCCTCGTGCGCAGCGTCGACAAGCTGACGAGCGACTTCGGTACGTGGAAGACACCATGGGGCGAGATAAATCGCTTCCAGCGTCTCGATGGCCGTATTTCGGCGGTGTACGACGATGCGAAGCCCAGCATCCCGGTGCCGTTCGCATCGTCGAACTGGGGTTCGCTGGCGGCGTTCTCGCAGAACGGCGTGCACAGCACGAAGCGCATCTACGGCAACCGTGGCAATAGCTTTGTCGCGGCCGTCGAATTCGGGCCGCGTATCGTAGCCAAGACGTCGCTCGCGGGCGGTGTGAGCGGCGACCCGGCGTCTCCGTACTTCATGAATCAGGCCGAGGACTACGCGAAGGGGCAATTCAAGACGGTCAATTACTACCGCGACGACGTGGAGAAGAACGCGAAGCGCACGTACCACCCGGGTCAGTGAGCCCCTCTGCGGCGATCGACTTCGGCGCCAGTAACACCGACGTCGTGGTGCGCGACGGCCACGTCACGCGCCATTGGACACTACCCAGCGAAGGGCAGCCTGATGAAGCGCGCGTGCGACGCGTGCTCGACGCGGGCGGTGTCTCGCCGCACGATTTCGCGTGGATCGCGGTGACCGGCGGCAATCGCGCGCTGTTGCCGCAGACCATCGACGATCGTGTGTTGCATCGGGTGGATGAAGTGCGGGCGATCGGACGCGGCGGACTCGCGCTGGCCGATCTCGAGTCGGCGCTCGTGACCAGCGCCGGGTCGGGGACCGCGTGCGTGGCTGCGACCCTGAACGACGCGCACCATGTGACCGGGACCGGTGTCGGTGGTGGCACACTGGTCGGACTCGGCCGACTGCTGCTGGACACCGTGGATCCGCGCGAGATCGACGCGCTGGCGCAGCGCGGTTCGGACACGACGCACAATCTCACGATTGCCGAAGTGCTGGGCGGTGCCATTGGCAGCCTGCCGCCGGAAACGACGGCCGTGAACTTCGGACGCGTGGCTCGTCATCCGGTGAGCGCGTCGCGCGAAGACACGGCGGCGGCCCTGGTGAACATGGTGGGGCAGGTGATCGCTGTGATTGCGATCAATGCGGCCCGTGCGCAGCCGCTGCCGCACGTGGTGATCGTGGGCCATTTAACGGATCTCAAAAGCATCCGTCGCGTGTTCGGACTCGTGGCCAAGTTCTACGGCGCCACCATTCTCACCCCCGAAGCGGGTGGCTCGGCCACCGCCATGGGGGCGTTGCTCACCACCGAGCGCGTGCTCCGAACGGGCGCGTAAGCCACTCCCGTTCGCCGTCGCATGGCCTATCTCGACTGACAGAGATGGTCGAGCGCCGCCTTCGGCATGGATCCAGGGAGCGGCGTGGCGTATCCGGGAATCCCGACTTCCTTGTGCTGCGCCACTTTCGTGCCCTTGGCGTTGCTGTAGTACCAGTTCTCCTTCACGGCGACCTCCTGCTTGCGGCAATTCAGCATGAGTATCGTGCGAGAGCTGTACCAGTTTCCGCCCGGCACCTTGGTGGGCTTGTGAAACTGCACGCGCAGCGCGGCGGTGATGATCCCCCCGTTGCGCGTCACTGATTTCGGCTCGAGCAAGACCGTGCCACCCTTGATCAGGCCGATCGGCTTCGACGACTGCGCGCTGAGTGAGGTCGCGCCGGCTACAGCGACGAGTACGAGGCTTGTGGCCCAACGAATGTGCGTCATGGAATGCTCGGAGGCATACGGCCCGCGTCCATCTCCGCCGTCTCCGACGGAGCGATCTTCGCGAGCCGATCGTTGAACAGAAACAGCAGGACCAACACGATAGTCCACTGCATCAGGATGGTTCCGATGTTCTCGATGCCGAACGGATCGAGTGCCCCTTCGCCACGCACCTGCCACATCCACCAGCCCATCAGCGCGATGGCCTCGAACGGGACGAGGAAACGGATCACGAAGTCCCACCATGCACCCACGCGAATGTTCGAATACTGATGATTGATTTGTTCGGCGCGGAACCTGGCCGGACCCATGCGAATGACCGCAATGGCGAAGAAGAGTCCGGAGAGCATGAGGCCGACGCCCCACACCCAATCCTGGTTGTGCAACACGTCGAGTGAGAAGGCCGACGGAAGCCCAAGCACGAGTCCGAACGCGCCCACCACCCACACCGCGCGCGCACGCGTCCAGCCCATGTCGAGCAGCACGCGCGTGCCGAGTTCCACCATCGAGATGAGCGAGGTGAAGGCGGCGAAGAAGAGCGCGAGGAAGAAGAACGTCATGAACAGGCCGCCGGCCGGCAGCGTGGAGAAGAGCTTGGGAATCCAGATGAACGTCACACCTTCGTTGCCGGCACCGAAGATCGTGTTCTGCACCAGATCGGCATTCAACGGTGCACCAGAGGTAACGGCTTTTGCGAGATCGGGGAAGTCGGCCAATGCCTGCGGATTGCTGGCGATCGATGCGACCAGCTGCGGCACGACGGTGAACACCGTGCAGAACACCATCATGCCGGCGCAGAGCGACACGAGATTGTTCGTTGCGGGGAGCAAGAATGCGTTGAGCGCCGTGTCTTCATTCGGCCGCATGTACGCTGCATACGTGAGCACCAGCCCCCAGCCCGCGCCGGTGTCCCATGCATTCTGCGTGAGCGCCTGCAGCCAGATGTTGGCATTGCCCAGCTTCTCCCAGTCTACGCCGTAGAAGTAGTCGAGCCCCGCACTGGCGCCCGGCAGCATGAGGGCGCGACCGGTGAGCAGCAGGATGATGCCGATCAGGATCGGCATGAGGATCGTAGTGGTGCGTTCGATCCCCTTCACGCCCTTGGCCACGATGAAGGTGGCGCCCACAATCGAGATCACGTGCGGCAGCACCGGCGCCGTCGTGGTCGAGAACGTGCGCCAGAAGCTCACGGAGTTGTCGCCGGTCACCTCGCCCAGTCCGGCGGCGATCGCATAGCGCAGCGTCCACCCACAGATCACCGAGTAATAGGCCATGATGGCGACGGCCACGAAGGCGATGAAGCCACCCATCCATGCCGACTTCTTGCCCACCGTGCGCACGAAGGCGCCGATGGGTCCGAGGCGCGTCATGCGCCCCATGCCGAACTCCACGAGGATAAGCGGGATCGACCAGGCGAAGAGGCAGACGACCCAGGCCACGAGGAACTCGCCGCCGCCGTTGGTGGCGGCGATACGGGGGAAACGCCAGATGTTGCCGGTGCCGACGGCCATGCTGAGCATGGCCAGCATCATGGCCCATCGGGACGAGAAGCCTTGCGACTGACTCACGAACGCTCCGGAAAATGTGGTAGTGGCGGCCGGGCGGGGTGGCCGCACTACGGTACGGGGCGAAACTACTGCGAGGAACGCCGTGGACCTAGGGGTACATGACGGATCACACGGTCAGGCCAGCTTTGCGTGGTGCGTCATGATGGTCGGCGCTAACTGCAGGTATCCTCCTCACCGAGCCGCCGAATGTACTGATGTCAGCCGTTGAATCTTCAGCTCGCGGGCGTATGCGGCGGATCGCGCTCGCACTCGGCGCGGTGGGCTTCGTGCTCGCTGTGCTATTCTGGTGGCGCGGTCGCGGACCAGCGTCGTCGAGTATCAGCACTCCAGCGGCCGCCGACACCGCGTCGGTAGCGGTACTCCCGTTTACCGAACTCAGTCAAGACAAGAGCACCGGTTACTTCGGCGACGGGATCGCCGAGACGCTGATCAGCGCGCTGGCCAACGTGCCGGGGCTCAACGTGACGGCGCGTACGTCGGCCTTTTCGTTTCGCGGCAAGAGCACAGACGTGCGCGAGATCGGACGGCCGCTTGGTGTGGCCACCGTGCTCGAGGGGACGGTGCAGCGCGCGGGAGACAAACTTCGTATCACGGCGCCGTTGGTGAAGACCGCGACCGGCGTGAATGTCTGGTCGCAGACCTTCGATCGGAGCGCGGACGACATCTTCGCCGTGCAGGACGAAGTGGCGCGAGCCGTGGTGATGGCGCTCAAGGGACGGCTGCTCGCTGCGCAGGCCCCCGCGCGTGCGGCGGCGCAGACGCGAGATCCCGTGACCTACGATCTGTACCTGCAAGGCCGCTTCTACTTCGGTAAGCGCGGCCAGGCAAACCTCGAGAAGGCCATCGATTGCTTCAAGCAGGCGATCGCTCGCGACTCGCGGTACGCGTCCGCCTGGTCGGGGCTGGGCGACGCGTATCCGGTGCTACCGAATTACGCGCCGACGGCCGACGCCACGAAAACGGACCGCGAGGCGCGGGAAGCCGCCGCGCGGGCCGTACGATTGGACCCGAATCTCGGCGAGGCGCAGGCAACACTCGGCGGCGTCTCGACGCAGGCTTGGCAATGGGCGGGCGCCGACAGCGCACTCCGACGCGCCATTGCCTTGCGTCCTGGGTATTCGACGGCGTATTCGTGGTACGGCGAATTACGTATCGCGGTTGGACGGTTCGACGAGGGACTCGTCATGGCGCAGCGGGGGGTCGCGCCCGACCGATTGTCGCCCATCGCGCTCAACACCGTTGGCCTGGCGTACCAGGCGCACGGACAGATCGATGAAGCGTATCGCTGGTTCGAGAAGGCGCTGGCCCTCGATCCGGATTTCGTACCCTCGCATCTCAACGCCATGGCGATCGATTTAGATCGTGTAGACTCGAGTGGGTTCTTCAACCACTTCCCAGACAAGTCGATGACGGACGGCCTCCGAAAACTCTGGCAGGCGGGCGGTCGTGACGCCGTGCGGCGCGCTTTCATCGAGAACAGAACGATTCCGCCCACGTTCCGCGCGTACCAACGGGCGGCGCTCGGAGACCTCGACGGTGCCTTCCGCGAACTGGACACCGCCATTGCCACGCGCGACCGGTTGATCTCGTGGCTGTATCCGAACTTTGTCGGTCCGATCCGCAAGGATCCGCGATTCGCGGCGGTGGCGAAGCGCGCGGGATTGCCGGCGTTGGCGCGCTGATAAAGCTCGATCTCCGGGAACAGGATCGGCTGCCATGCGGCGGCCGGCTTGCCTTGTCGGTTGACTGTCGCATCGAGCTGTACAGCTAAAATGTTGTCCGTAGCTGTATGCGGCGCTGCATTGTACAGATTCCGTTCACGCGGAGCCTGTAAGGCGAAATCCCGTGTCCCTGTCGGTCGCGCGCCCGTTATCCGGAAGCGCAAGAATATTCACATCGATCGAGACAAGCTTGACGCCGCGAGGACGGCGCTCGGGGCGCTGACCGAAACCGCCACGATCGACGCGGCCCTCGATTTCGTCGTGTTTCGGACCAACGTCTTCAGCGCCCTCGAGCGCGTTGCCGTCGACGGAGGGTTTGCGCCCGCGCGGCGGCTGGTGGAACGATAATTGTTGGGCGCGCTTCAACGGTGATTACCGCCCCTGGCGGTATCCGACCGGGTTCGATCATCGCCGATCGCTTCATCGTGGAAGATCTTTTCGGCGCTCTACACAATGCTTCCCGAGGATAGCGGCGGCTCGACTGGTTCGCTGGCAGAGATTCGAAGAACAGATCACACAGGTCAAAAGAGGAAAAGAGAAAAGGAGGCTCAGTTTCTCGTTTGCTCTTTTGCTCCTTGCCTCTGTGTGATCCGTTCAGCCCACTGTCACTGCGTACTTGTCTCACCTTTGAAATCCTCGTGTGAGTCTGTCCGCAAGAAAATGGCGGGCAACTAGTATCCCCAAGGGCTCCAGCGGAACGAAACGCGATATTGAGAACGCTACGGGGCCTGCGGCGAAAGCACGAAAGTGCTTCCGGGCGGCACGAGCGCCTTGGTGGTCCACTTCACGTCACGCGCATTCTGCATGGTGACTGCGTCGAGAACGGTATACCGCGCGTCGACCGTCGCCCAGATCTCGTCATTGCGCTCCTTGCCATGCATCGAGATCAGCACGATGCCGTCCGGTCGCAGGAAGCGCTCATAGCGCTGCAGTCCCGCTGCGGTGTCGTGCAGGTAGTAGATGCTTTCGTTGAAGACGACCACGTCGAAC
>NZ_JBDNFF010000288.1:0-3333 GCF_041689975.1 Gemmatimonas sp. | reverse complement strand
ACGCTCACCACCCAAACGGGCGACGGCAAGAATGGTGGCGGCGTGCATGGCGAAGAGCACGGCGCTACCGTACAGGAACACGATCGAGAGTGCGTGGAACGGATTGTAATACAGGTTGCCGTAGCGGATGGAAAACGCCGACGTCCAGTCCAAGTGAGGAAAGACACCGAACGGCACCATCTCGCTCCAACTGCCGACGATCAGCGGCTGAAAGAAGAATGCGAGGTACAGGAAGATCGCCGACGCGAAGGCCCACGGCAGATGTGTGCCCATGTTCAACGCGCGCGCCCGGCGGTAGACGCGCACCCACCAGAGAAGGATGCTGATCGTCAGGAAGAAACCGGCCATGAGGTACCATCCGCCCTGATTCAGCGGTGGGACGCGGAGGCCGTACTGTGGTGGGGGAGGCTCCAGAGCCAACCACGGAAGCTGCCGCACGAACTCGATCGGGTCCCAGCCGACCGACGCCCACATGTTCAGCCCGATGATCTCGAAGGCGAGAAACCCGAACAGCAGCGAGAACAGCCCCGCCGTGCCGAGATAGATCGGGCCGAACTGCGCATCACCGAACTTGCCGGCGAGATACGAGAAGGTGCCCGTGCCAACCCGCGCGCCTGGAGAGTCCTCGAGCGGGAGACCGGGATCAGGGACGGTCCGAACCTGGACGCGCGTGAAAATGTTCTGATATTCAAGCATGTACGTGAATGTCCTCAGCGCCAGATCGGGAGATTGAGCCACCAGCCCCACCACTCAGGCCAGCCCTTCGCCCAGAAGGGACCGGAAATTACAATGCAGATCGCGCTCCAGATGGCGGCGCTCATTGAGAGGAAGAGACCGAGCCGATGGATACCGATCGCACCGATCGAGTAGCCGATCAGGTCGCGGAAAAAGACGTTTTCTGTTTCGCTCACGCCCACCGGGGTTCCCTTCTTCGGATTGGTCACCGACAGGATCAGTGAGCCATGCATCGCCAAGGCGAGGCAATTCGTGAAGAAGAAGGTGACGGCGATCATGTGCGCCGGATTGTAGTGGAAATGGAGGTATTGGTACCCCACATTCGACACCCAGTCGAGGTGCGAGAAGATGCCGTACGGGAACCCGTGTCCCCACGCACCCAGCAACAGCGGGCGGATCACCACCAGCGTGACATAAGCGAAAACGGCCGCGCCGTACGCCCACGGAATGTGCATCCCCATTCCCAGCTTGCGACTGATCTCAGCTTGTCGAAGCGTCCAACTCCCGAAGGCGCCAACGGCGCACATCGTGATGATTTGCCACAGACCTCCTTCGCGCAGCGGCGCGAAGCCCAGCCCGTACTTCAGATCGGGCGGCGCAATGGAGATCTGCCAGAGATTCCACGTCGGTCCGATCGCTGCGCCCCATACGCAGAGCATCGTGCCGAGCAGAATGAAGAAGATGGCCGATACACCGAAAAAACCCACGTAGAACGGACCGAACCAGAAATCAAAAAGATCTCCGCCGATCAGCGTTCCACCGCGGACTCGATACTTCCGTTCAAAATTGAGCATCGCCATGGGCGATTTCTCCAAGCGTGCAAACGATGGGGGAGGCTGGCGTCGGCCGGGGATGGCTTCGCACCGACACGTGCGAAGACCATCCCGGCGGCGACGCGCGACGTGTTACCGGCCGGCGGGGAGCGGCGACATTTCTGCCGCCATTGCCGGAGACGATGCCCCGACCGGCGCCTGCGCGCTGGACAGCGTACCGTTTTCGATCCACGAGTAACGCTGCGAGCTGAGCAGGATGAAGTGAATGACGAACGCGAGCGCGCCGATGAAGCCGGCTAGGGCCACCATGACGCGACGCGGGTCATACATCAGCCAAATACGATGCATGATAATTCCTCAGCGCGTGGCTGCAGGCGGGGTGGCGTACTTGGCCTTGAGCGTTGCCGGCCAGTTCAACTGGCTGTAGGCAAAGAGATGCATCACCAGCACAGCGCCGGCGATGAACGAGCCGATGCCGCCCATGATGAGGACGGGGTCAAGCCCGATCCAGATTCGATACATATTGCGCTCCTAGATGCGCGAGGGTGAATGAAGTGACGTCGGGCTCAGAACCAGGGACGCCAGGCCCACGCCAACAGGTGAGCCCCAACGGCTCCGAGAACCCATACGCCCGCACCCGCGATCCAGAACTTGTTGAAGCGAAGCGCTTCTTCCTCAGTCATTCCACCTTTTTCGAACATCGAACCTCCGGCGAACTACGATGCTACCGCGCTCATCCCGCACGGCTGGGAGATCGCTCCGTCTGGAGCGGCCGACCTACTTCGTTGCTACACTGTAAACTTCACCTGACACTGCCAATCGTCAAGAATTATTTACACTCTTGGGCGATCTTTCTTTCGATCGATGGCGGCCAATACGCCGCACGGAGCCTTCGTGTCCGGTTTCACTGACTTACCACCCGCGGATTGGCCCTTCAGGGCGACGTCTCGACTGTTGGAAGTCGATGGTATCCGTTGGCATTTTCAGCAGTTCGGCCAAGGACCAGCCCTGTTGCTGGTCCACGGAACGGGAGGGTCGGTTCACTCATGGAGTCACGGCCTCGAGGCCCTCGCCCGCACCTTCTCGATCACCGCGATCGATCTGCCGGGGCACGGATTCACCACCGTGCCACCCGAGGTCGACCGCCGCCGCGATGTCTATTCCCTCCAGGGAATGGCGCGTTCGTGCGGCGAACTGCTCCGGGCCATCGACTGCACCCCGGCGCTCGTCGCCGGCCACTCGGCAGGCGTGGCGGTGCTCCTGCGAGCCGTGCTCGATGGACGTCTCGCACCGGCCCGCATCGTGGGATTCAATCCCGCACTCGTGCCGCCACCGCCGTTCTATGTTACGCTGGTGGCGCCATTGCTGCGCCCGTTCTTCGAGTCCGACGTCGTGGCCGACGGCGGAGCCTGGGTGTCGCGCAACACGCGACTCGTGCGACAATTGATCGGGAGCTCCGGCACAGAGCTGACGGCGGCCGATCTCGCGCGCTATGAGCTTCTCTGTGCCCGTCCACAGCATGTGCACGCGGCCCTTACCATGATGTCGCGCTGGGACTTGCCGGGTATCGTTCGCGATGCAGTTGCATTGGATATCCCGCTCGAGCTCATCGCGGGAGGCAACGATCGCTGGGTGCCCTATCGGTTGCTCGAACGCAGCGTCGCGCGGCTGCCGCGTGCCACGTTGCGCGCGGTGGCTGGGGCCGGACACCTGCTGCCGGAAGAACGGCCGGATGAGATCATCGCGAGCCTGATCGCGCACGCGGGTGAGGCGGATGGGGGGCTTGACCGATGACGGGCGCCAGGAATCAACGGCGCCAGGAATT
>NZ_JBDNFF010000287.1:0-2007 GCF_041689975.1 Gemmatimonas sp. | reverse complement strand
TGCACTGTTCGTTTATCGCCTCCTCACCCGTCTGCATCTATCGGCGCTCGTGGCCATCGGAGCGGCGGCATTCGTCGGTGACATGAGTACGTATGTCACCACGAGTTTGCAGCTCGCACTTGCGCACCCGGAAGCCGGTGCGTCCTTCAGCGGTGCGTTCGTACGCTTCCTTGGCGTTTTCAGTCTGACCCAGTTCCCCATCGCTGTGTTGGAAGGGGCGCTCACGGTGCTCGTGTTTCGCGCGCTTCCGGTACAGATGCGGGGCGCCATGGAACTGAAGCGAACACTCTCCTCGCGGCTGGCCTGATCGTGCCCGCGCGCGCTCCTATTGCCTCTGTGCCCGGCACCGCGCGAACCACTGCGCGGACGGTCGTCGCTCTCCTGGCGCTGGCCCTCGCAGCGGGCGCTGGCTTGTGGTGGGGGCCGGGCAAAGGCGTTGGCACCGACGATACAGTCCGACAAGTCGTACAGCCCAGCTTTACCCCTGCCGTTTCGCCGTGGCGGGAGCGACTCGCGCCACCAACTCCGAGCGCGGAACGACAGCGATTTTCGCTGCTGGGTGGCACGGCGCTGTTGGTGTTGGTGCTCGCACTCGTCGCGCCAGCGTACGCGGAATCGCACCGTCGCAGCGCACGCGAGACGGCATCGGCGGATCGGGACGTGATTGCCAGGGACGAGGGATGACCCAGCGTGGCGAGGCGTGGCTCGAAGCTGGCCCAATGTCGACGGTCGACCGAACGCAGGCGGCAGAGACGCCGAACTCCACGCGCTGGACGTTGCACCACCCGGCCGAACGCATGCTGTTGTGCAGCGGCCTGTTGCTGATCGCCTTCCGTCACGTCGATCCGGCAGCATCGGCACTGTTACTTGCGGTCTCGACCACCGCTGCCTTCGTGGCTGGTCTCTCGCTACGCCAATGGCTTACGTGGCTTTTTCTCCCGCTCGGCTTTGTCGTGCTGTCAGTGCTCCCCTTCGCGATTGCCGCGCCGAGCAATGGGACAGCACTGCATGCACTGCCACTTGCCGGGTGGTGGTCGTTGGAAGGCGCGAAGCATGGGGCGGCATTAGGACTTCACGCGCTCGCCTGCGCGAGCGCCGTGATACTTTTGGCGGCAACGACTCCCATACACAAATGTGCCTTGTTGTCGCGAAAACTGGGTGTGCCCGCGCTGCTCACCGACTCGGTGATCCTTACCGCGCGCCTGCAAGCGGTGGTGCGTACCAGGCTCGTCGCGCGCCATCATGCGGCCTCGTTCCGCCTGGGTGGCAGCTCCTGGACGGCACGATGGCGGACCAGTGCGCTGTTGGGCGCAGGCCTCTTCCTGGATACGGCGCATCGCGCGAGCCGACTCGAGCGAGGGCTGGAGCTACGTGGTGGATTCTCGACGGAGGCTGTCGTGTCGGCCGGATGGGCTGCGATCTCGACGCGTCGTGTCTTTCTCGTGCTGACCGTGCTGCTGCTGGTCGCGATGCTCGCGGAATTCCGCGTACTGGCCGCACGATGAACCGCGAGCGACACGCCGCATGACCAGCGCACCGATTGTCAGGCGGGATCCGGTGGCGGTGCTTGCCCTCGATGCTGTCACCGTACAGTTCCCGGATGGCCACACTGCGCTCCACCAGCTCTCGCTGACGCTGGCGCGCGGTGAGCGCGTGGCGTTGCTCGGGGCCAATGGCTCCGGTAAGACCACGTGTCTTCAGGTCCTGGCTGGCGTGCGAAGGCCGACGTCGGGCATCGTGTCGCTGCACGGCGTCGCACACGATTTTTCGACGGCACAGCGAAACCGGTGGCGGCGCCACGTCGGTATGGTGCTGGCCGACGTGGACGATCAGTTGATCGCCCCGACCGTGCGTGACGATGTGGCGTTCGGTGTGCGCAACAGCGTGACCCGCGACGCCCCCCTCTCGGAGTCGGAGATTATCGGCAAAGTGCAGCGCGCGCTCGATGATCTCGCAATCGGCGCTCTGGCCGATCGCGCCATTCACAGTTTGAGCTTGGGCGAACGA
>NZ_JBDNFF010000286.1:0-20279 GCF_041689975.1 Gemmatimonas sp. | reverse complement strand
GATGAACGCCAGCAGGTATTAGGGATGCTAGATAGCGAGCAGTTCATTGATCTTGCACAATTGCAAATCTATGGGCGTTTACTCGATTCAGGTGTATATGTGCTGCGTATCCACGTTTTACCGGGTGTTGAAAGAGAACCGACAAGTCAGAGAACGACGGTGTTTAGTCACTCACCCGCCACGGGTACGCCCCGAACTTGTCGCAACAGGACCCGGTCAGCTGTATTGGTGGGACATCACCAAACTAGCTGGGCCGGTGAAAGGACGCCACTACGACGCATACGTGATGATCAATATTTACTCCCGCTACATCGTTGGCGTCAGTGCCGGGGCCCACGAATCGGGCCTACTCGCGCAAGAGATGATGGAGCAAGCATCCGGAATTCACGGAATACCTCGCGCCGTGCACGCCGATCGGGGCACGTCACTCACATCTAAAACCGTTGCCACGTTGCCCGCTGATCTCCACGTCACTCGTTCGCATTCCAGACCGAAAGTATCCAATGACAATCCTTACTCGCCAGGCGTGGTTTAAAACATTAAAATACGCTCCCGTGTTTCCCGAACGATTCAGATCACCCTGAGACGCTCGCGCTTTCATAAACGAGTTCGTCGACTATTACAAACATGAACACCGTTATACCGGGATCGCTGTGCACGCGCCCGCGAACGTGCATTTCGGGATCGCTGAAAACACGTTCACGCAACGATCCGAAATTCTGGCAGCAGCACGACTGGATCAACAAACCCAACGACAAAAATAGAAAAGGAGAACGCCGGCTAACTAACTCCCAATGGTCTCAAACACCTTGACAAATTCCGGCGCGCTGATCACCGTCCTGGTACTTGAGATCACGATCTCACTCGTCGGCGCGAGCGCAAGCGCGCCTCAATAAACGAGCGCACAACAAGTAGGCGTGCAAGAAAATAATGTTCAAGGAACAAGCTTCTAGAAAACTGACTCGCAGCAAGAAAGCGCGATGCCGGTGGTGGAATCCCCCGGCAGTGAAACACTGCCCGAACACGTACGTCCTCAGCTGATGGAACGCGTCACCACTCCCCACCATGTTGGGCAGCCCATCGGCGGTGGTTGGTACTTCAGTTACCTACGTGCCGCGTTGTCGTTCCCCCAGACACTGAGCCATTGCACGCATTTCACATCTTGATAGCACCCTCTGCGACGCCTTTCTCGAAGTGACGCTGGAGGGTTAGGTAAAGCACAAAGATCGGGATGGCGGAAATGATGCTGGCTGCTGCGATGTAGTTGTACTTCGCCGTGTACTGGCCGATCTGCGATGCGATTCCGACGGGTAGAGTAAACTGTTCCGTGTCCCTGAGGAGCACGAGTGCCAGGATGAACTCGTTCCAATTTACCAAGAAAAGTAAGATCGCCACAGTGGCGATGGCGCTCTTCGAAAGAGGTACGACAATACGGAATAAAATTCGCAGCTCTCCTGCCCCATCTAGCCGCGCCGCCTCATAGATCTCCCGTGGGATAGAGGTGAGGTATCCCCGGAAGATGAGAGTAGCGATTGGCAGCCCTAGAGCGACATATGCAAGAGCCAAACCGGCGTGGGAGTTGTATAGACCAAGGGTCCGCATCTGGATAAGTAATGGAACGATGAGGGCCGCTGGAGGGACGACCACGCCGAGTAGGAGGACTGTGAAGAGGGTCTCGGACCCACGGAAGCGGATTGCGGTAAATGCGTAGGCTCCGGCCAAACCGGCCACAATGGTAATTGTGACGGAGACGCTGGTTACGACAATGCTATTCACGAAGAACTGCCCTAGGGCGAACTCGTTCCAAGCGGCCAGATAGTTGTCAAACTGCGGCACAGCAGGTAAGAAGGTCCCACCGACAGTCTCAGAGTTGGACTTGAGCGAGAGGCTAAGTGCCCAACCAAGTGGAATCAGGGAAACGGCGGAGAGGAAGATGGCCAAGACGCTGAGCAAGTTGCGGTTCAGCCGGCTGAGGCGCAGATTGCTACTCGTCACGGAGGCTCACCCGACTTCTCACAAGGGCTGCCACGAATGCTAGGGCAACGATGACAATGGCCACGGCCGAAGCAGGGCCCATCAGATTGATACCGAATCCCAGTTCGTACATGTAAGTCGCCAGAACTTCAGTGGCTCGATTGGGTCCGCCCCTAGTCATAACGTAGACCACATCGAAAATGCGCAGCCCTCCGATGACGTTGAGGAGAACGACAACGGAGATGACGGGGACCATGGCGGGAATCACGACGTATCGCTGAAGCTGGAACCACTTCGCCCCATCGAGGGTGGCTGCCTCTACTAGTGACTTTGGGACTGACTGAAGACCAACGTAGAAGAGCAGCATGTCGTAGCCGGCAAACTGCCAAACCGTGGCTGCGATGATGGAGAACAGAGCCCACGAGGGATCGCCAAGGAAGAAGATGGGTGCATCGGTTAGGCCGAGTTGCATGAGTACCACATTCACGCCCCCACCCGCGCCTCCCAGGAGGTTCGACCACATCAGTCCCACAATTATTGGAGACAAGAGCACTGGTAGGAAGACCACAAACTTCAACAACCCAGTTCCTCTAACCCGGGTATTGACTAGCAAAGCCAACATGTATCCAACGACATTGAGCAGTACTGTTGTGGCCACCGTGAAGATCAGTGTGTTGACGAAGGCTCGCCAAAAGATCTCGTCTGTCAGTAGATTCGAGTAGTTGGAGATCCCAGCCCATTGAACATCAGCAAGGTCGAACCCAGTCCAGTCAGCGAGTGATGTAACGCCGACAACTATTACGGGGAGGGCAGCGAATCCTAAGAATATTCCGACAGTCGGGGCGACAAGCGCGATTCCGATTGTGGATGGGTGGTGCCTCCTTTCTGGCGTGGCCGCAGAGTCACGTGTCATCGCCCTCAGGTTAATCACTCCCTTCTCCATGTTGGCGTTGACGTGTGAATAGCGTTCTGACCAATGCGGGGTGGTCGGTCGATTTTCGACCACCCCGCACCCCAAGTTCGGGCTATTGGTTCATTGCATTCTGCATCGATTCGCTGACCTGAGCCCCGCTCTGGCTACCGTCGAGCACACCCTGCATCCCATTGAGCAGCGCCGTGTAGACGGGTGAGGTGTATATGACGCGGCTTGCAGCGTCCGACTGTGCCTCCAAGAATGAGGAGTAAAGAGGCGATGCGTCCGCAGGGGTCTCGACGGACCAAGCCGGGATGAAGTTGTACTTCGTCAGTGTCGCCTCTCCTTTGGAGTCCGTGAGGGCCCTGAGGAACGCAACGGCGCCCGTCTGGTTCTGGGCCTCCACAGGGATCGTGAACATCCGTGCTATGCCTCCGGTAGCTATCGCAGCACCGCCGGCCTCGAGCGGCGGGAATGGCATGAGGTCCCACTTAAACGCCCCCGCTACCTTTTCCTCGATTCCGCCACTGATGAAATTACCTACAGGATAGAACATTCCCGACTGCTGACCAACGAACAGGTCAAGTGCCTCGACGAAAGACGACATGGAGTTGGCACCGGGAGCAAACACGCCCGACTTAACGTAGTCAGCGACCACATCACCCGCAGCCACGAGGACCGGATCGGTCCAGGGCACTTCGCTGGCATCGGCTGCGGCAAGGGCCTGGCCTGATGGATCCGTATAAGGAAGCTGTGCGAACCAAAGATCGCCCCCTACCCACTGGTCCTTGTCTCCCACTGAGATGCCGAACTTGCCCTCAGCATCGAGTTTGGCGGCCAGAGTCTTGAGTTCTTCCGCGCTCGTGGGTGGAGTGAGACCGAAGGATTCAAACATGTCCTTGTTGTAGGCGATCTGGAGGGTGTTGAGGTCGAGCGGTAGCGCCCACTTCTGCCCTGCAATCGTCACAGCATTCATGGCGGGATCACTGAACTCAGGGAATCCATCTGCGAGGACATCATCAAGTGGCAATAGTTTGCCGCTCTCGACGATGTCTCGGAACTCTCCCGCCCATGGGATCTGCGCCACATCTGGCGGGCTTCCCGCAGCGATTGCTGCCTTCAATTTCGTGACGTAGTCGGCATACGGAATGTAGGTGATCTTGATGGTGGCCCCAGGGTTCGCCGCTTCGAAACGGGCGACGGCATCCTCGTCCACCTTCACGTAGTCACCCTCGTTGTTCCACGTCCATACCTCCACTGTGCCTGTCACTGCAGGGGACGTCGTTGGGGCGGACTCCGTATCTGTGCTTACGGTGTCTGTACTTGAGCTACCGCAGGCGGCAACAGTCATGGCAGCTGCCAATACGACCGCCACCAATGAGATCTTGTTCTTACGATGTGAATTCATGATCCTCCGATCAATCGATTGATGCCCGAATCATAAAGGGCTTAATCCACTTAATCAACCGTTTGACTAATCGTTACGCTAATGAGACATAGTGAGACATTTGGGCCTTCTTGACGGCGGTGGACCCGCCGTCAAGAACCAGGTTTATAGCGATGATGATGTGAATCTAGGAAAGTTACCATTGTTCATTGGAGTTCTGGGAGGCTGATCTGAGCAGGACATCATCCAACTCCTCACGGTCCAACGAATCCCATGGATCCACGACTTGGGGGCATTTCAGTTCATCATCGACACAGACTTGAACAAACCACCCCTACACCCCGTTCCGTGCCCTGACACGTCTCCCTGTCAGCCAGACTCGACCCAACCAAAGACTGAAAGGAGCCAGTGACGCGGTTACATCGTTCATCTGCAAAATGACCTCGCAGATGGCCCCTAAGTAGCTGTCCTATAGTCACTAACGTCTAGGTCGCGCATGGATGGGTCAATCGTTTGACACAATAGACGACTAAGGCCTATGATGCTATCGATGCGATTTCAGACTTGTGTGGAGCAAACATGTCGGTGAGCGCGTTCACCCGGGTGGCGGGGACTTGGTGCCGCCCCGCTGTAGCAGCAGCCTTCGACGAGGCTGACCACTCGTATCGCGCTTGGGCGATACTCCGTGTCGCAGACAAGGAGTGCACATGCAATTCACATTGAAGATGCCCAAGCTCGGTGACACGGCTGAAAGCGTCGTTATAGTGCAGTGCTACCGCTCCGTCGGTGACTCTCTAGTTGCAGGGGAGCCTCTTTTCCGCGTTGAGACCGACAAGGTCGAAGTTGACGTGGAGGCGGCCATGGGAGGAACACTCGTCGCGATACTTGTGGAGGAGGGCGCCGAGATCTCCACCGGAACGCCTATAGCCATCGTGGGTGAGCCATGAGCCGGTCGTATGATGCACGAGAGGAAAGATTCGGCGGATTTCTCGAGAACTATCAGCCTCGGGACACCTTTCGTCACTGGCCTGGCAAGACGATTACCGAGGCCGACGACCACATGTTCTGCCTCCTGACTCTAGCGTCCAGCCCGCTTCATATCGACGCTCACTTCGCCCAGGAGGAGATGGACTCAGGGCGCAATGTCGTCGTAGGGACCTATATCTACTCCCTGCTCCTTGGGATGAGTGTGCCGGACATCTCGGGCCGAGCCATCGCGAACCTCGGGGTGGAGAAACTCCAGCACGTTGCTCCCCTCTATCACGGAGACACCCTCTACGGGTCCTCGGAAGTCCTGTCGACCAGGGTATCTCTTTCTCGTCCCGATCGAGGGATCCTCCGAGTCACGACCACTGGTACGAACCAGGACGGCATCGTTGTCTGTTGGTTCACCCGATCTGTGATGCTGCCGCGGCTTCCTGACCGAGTGACTCCAGGATGAGCGAGAGCGACGAACAGGAAGCGACGAAAGGCTGCGGGCCGCTGCGCGGCGTACGCGTGCTGGACGTTGCGACGGTCATCGCTGGCCCGGGAGCTGCACGTCACCTCGCTGATTTCGGGGCCGACGTTATCAAGGTCGAGAGACCAGGGGGTGACAACACTCGTGGGATGGGGTGGACCATTCCCGGGGATCCAGACTCGCTCTTCTGGAAGCTCGTGAACCGTGGCAAGCGGTCGATTGTTCTGGACCTGAAGTCACCTGCGGGGTTGACTACTTTGAAGGATCTCGCGCGAACCTCCGACATCCTCATCGAAAACATGCGCCCGGGTCGCTTGGAGAAGCTCGGGATCGGACCTGAGGTACTACACGACATCAACCCGCGCTTGGTGATCCTCCGCGTGTCCGGCTTCGGACAGACCGGCCCATACTCGCAGCGTCCCGGATTCGCCACCATTGCCGAGGCTCTGTCTGGCTTCTCGGATCTTAGCGGTACACCTGGAGGAGCGCCGTTGCTCCCTCCAATCGCCTTGACTGACGAGGTCACCGGGCTCATCGGTGCCTTCGCGTGCTTGCTCGCCCTGCGTCATGCAGAGCGCACGGGCGCAGGGCAGGTTGTGGATGTTAACCTCCTAGATTCGATGATCCAGATTATGGGCCCGCTCCCCTCCGCATGGGCGCATCTGGGCTACCTGCAGCCACGGATGGGCTCCGGCATCCCTTACACGGTGCCTCGCGGTACTTATCAGTGTGCTGATGGTGTGTGGGTCGCGCTGTCTGCTTCGGCTGATTCGGTCGCGCAGAGATTGTTGAACCTGCTGGGTGTCGGGCACGACGAACGCTTCAGGGACTTCCAGGGTCGCTTCGAGCACCGCGCGGAACTTGAGCAACACACCGCGGATTGGATAGGTGCGCGGACGTCGGTCGATGTAATCGCAAGTTTCGAGGCCGTTGATGCTGCTATAGCGCCGGTCTACACCATGCGCGAGGTTGTGGAGGATCCGCACATCAAGGAACGCCGAAGCCTACGCACGGTGGACGGGATTCTGATGCAATCCGTTGTTGCCAGACTGGAATTGACGCCCGGATACGTACAAAGAGGCGCGCCGAGTTTGGGGGAACATACCCGTGAGGTCCTCGAGGAAATTCATGACCGCCAAATGGGCGACTCCAGCGCCGAGTCCTGAGCGAATGATCACAGACGGCATTGATCTGGTGGGGTAGGCTTTGCCTTCAATGAGAAGCGACCGCGCCAACCCGCCGCACTTGATTGGAGCCCGTGTGCCAGCGGGATCCAATCAATTCATCGTTCTTAGGGGCCACTAATAAACGGTGACGAGAAGCCGGCGGCTGGTCGGGCGCGGGCCACCATCAGGGACGTGGCCCGGAAGGCTGGAGTTGATATGAGTCTGGTATCTCGAGTCGTGAATAACGATCCCAAGGCGTATGCCTCGGTCGCGACACGTGAACGGATTCTCCAAGCAGTCGCTGAACTCGACTATCGTCCACACTCGATGGCCCGAGGCTTACGCATGGCCAGAGCCCACACATTGGGCTTACTCATTCCGGATCTGACCAACCCCATGTATGCATCAATCGTCAGAGGCGTTGAGTCTCAAGCGGCTGAACTCGGATACGGCGTCGTTTTCGGTAGTCACGCCGAGGGCTCACCCCAGTCAACATTCACCAAACTCCTAGAGGAGGGTCGGGTCGACGGGCTGCTAGTCGCCTCCGCGGTCCTAAAGGACTCGTATATGAGAGATGTTGCGCAGACAGGCGTGGGTCCCGTCGTCCTCGTCAACCGCCGTGTACGTGGCATCTCTTCTAGTGTGGTTGTAGACGACGACGCAGGGGCTGCGCTGGCCGTCGATCACCTGGTCAGTCTCGGTCACCGGGCAATCACAGGAGTGTTTGGACCAGCGAATATCGATACCGCCAAACGCCGCCGCGCGGGCTTCGTTCGTGCCTGCAGCAAGATGGAGATCGCAGCGCAACTTGTGGAATGGTCTTCTTGGACCGCTGAGGCCGGATATGAGGCTGGGCTCAAGGCAATCGGTGCTTCTCAGCCTCCAACGGCTATATTCGCCTCAAGTTTCATGATGGGTATGGGAGTCCTAAGGGCAGCGCATGAGTTGCACGTCTCGATTCCCGAGCAACTGTCGGTGGTCGCCCTTCATGACAGTGAGATGGCCGCCTACCTGCTACCGCAGCTCACGACGATCTCTATGCCCACGGAGAAGATGGGTCGTGAAGCGAGCAAATTGATCATCAGCATGATTGAAGGCCAACTTGGTCTCCATGTCGTTGTCAAGGACAAACCTCAACTTATCGCTCGATCATCAACAGCACCCCTGTCGCGAGACTAACGCGCACTGTCCGTGGAACGTTGCTGGCCGTTTCGGGGTGGATTTAATCAATCGTTTGACATTACGCTCCTAGGAGCCTATAGTCTGGAATCCACTATCCGATCTGTACGGAGTTCCTTTGAGCGACGAGCCGACCATCGCACGCGTCCGCGTCGCCACGGTCCGGGCTGACCTGCCAGCTCCCGTGGTGTTCGGCGAATGGATCATGCAGTTTCGCGAGTACGCAGTGGTGCGAATCGACCTGTCAAATGGTGTGTCGGGATGGTCATTCACCCTCACTCGCGATGGTGCCGTAGCTGAGCAAGTTCGCAAGGCCCTGGCTTCGGTCTACGCGAACTCACGGCTCGATGATCGCGAGCAGACATTTCTGGTTGCGCAGCGTAGGAGTCTTGCCTCCAATTCTGCTGGCATCGGGCTCAGGGCCTTGTCCCTGCTCGATCTTGCTGCATGGGACGCGGCGGCGCGGTGCGTGAACCTTCCCATTGCTGAGTATCTCGGGCACGCGGCGCAAGCCATGCCCGCAACAGCGATCGTTGGCTATCCCCCAGCGCTCATGGGCCCGGTCGAGGTCAAGGAACAGGTGGCTCAGCTCACTAGTGCGGGCTGGCGACGTTTCAAGTTGCCCGTGGCACTCACGCCGGAACTCAGCGGTGCACGGTTGCGTGCGGCGCGCAGCGCAGCACCAGATGCATGGATCGGCTGCGACGCCGCGTGGACGTACGACAACGTGGATGACGCGGTGCTGTTCTTGGAGTCCATTCGTGACGTCTCACTTGGTTGGTTCGAGGACGTGTTCCCACCGGGCGATGCGCATAAGGTTGCGGAGCTGCGGCAGCGAGGTGCCACACGAATCGCAATGGGTGACGAGCAGGGCGGATCCTACTACCCCCAAGCCTTACTGGACAACAACGCCGTGGATGTGGTCCGCGTCGACCTGACCTGTATGGGCGGCATCACGGGGGGTCGGGCAATTGTCGCTGAATGCCGGGCTCGTGACGTGGAGGTCGCGCCCCACATGTTCGCGCATGTGCATAGTCAAGTCTTCAGTGGTTGGGGCATGAACGATGCTCCTATTGAGTGGGGTGCGCCGTGGACGGGAGTCGACCCCTACGCCGACAGTCTCCAGCAGCCCTTGGTTGACTCAACTGGGCGCATGGCCCCACTCCCACAGTCCCCCGGTTTTGGAGAGCTCGTCAATCGCGATTGGATCCAGACCCAGTATCTCGACGACCCCGAAGGGATCATGAATGATTAGCGACCCCGCCCTCCCGTCTCCGGCACCCCACCCGGTCGAAGGCCCCCGGGTTCGGCGCTTTCACCACATCGGCCTCACTGTGGCGTCCCTAGAGCGCTCCGTCGCCTTCTACCGAGACGTACTCGGCTTCGACATGGTCGTCTCGTGGAACCCTCGGGCCCCCTACATCGGAACGCTCGTCGGCTACCCGGACGTCGACCTTCACGCCGCAGTGCTCGCCCTCCCCGGCTCAGATGGCAGACTCGAACTCCTCGAGTACCGCAACGCGGTATGCGAACCAGTCGACCCTGACAATGGGCGTGCGGGCGTCGCGCACATCGCTTTCTACGTAGACAGCCTCGACGACCTCTACGCGAGGCTGTCCGAGGCGGGCGTCGCTTCGGTGTCGACACCGGTGACACCTACGATCGGGCCGAACATCGGCGGACGAGCTGTCTACATGATTGATCCCGATGGCGTTCGCGTCGAGTTGATCGAGACAGGTCGCTCCTTCGACGACTTCGCACGTGAGTCGCGCTGACATGGAGTTCATGGTCCTCATCGAGAACACTTACCCGCTGGACGGTGACCCAGACGAACGAGGTCGCCTGTTCGAGGCCGAGGCCGCACGGGTACGAGATCTCGCCAGCCACGGAACGCTGGTGAAGCTATGGCGGCGCTCGGGCACACGCATCAACGTCAGCGTGTGGCGAGTATCGAGTGTCGAGCAGTTGCACGAGGAGATTGCCAGCCTCCCGTGCTACCCCTGGTTGCGCCCCACTGTCTGGCCGCTCTCGGCCCACCCAAATGACCCGTCCGTGTTATCGGAAGGAATCCACGCATGACGAAATTACGGATGCGTCAGGCGGTAGTTCACGCCCTGGCGGACGAGCTGGAATGCGATCCAACAGTCATCCTGCTCGGGGAAGACATCGGGGCGGCGGGTGGGGCGTTCAAGGCCACAGAGGGTCTTCAGGAGCGTTTCGGTGAGCGCCGCGTCCGAGACACTCCCATCTCGGAAATGGGCTTCCTCGGAGCCTCCGTTGGTGCGGCCGCGACGGGGCTTCGCCCTGTAGTCGAGATGATGTTCGTTGAGTTCATCGGTGTGGCCCTCGACCAGTTGACGACCCAAGCGGCCTCGTTCCGCTACTTGTCGCGCGGGTCCTACGCAATGCCGTTAACGCTACGGGCGGCGGTCGGTGGCGGTCTGGGGTTCGGTTGCCAGCACTCGCAAATACTTGATCATTGGTTCCGAGGAACTCCAGGGATCCACGTCGTGATGCCAAGCACTCCCCAGGCAGCCTACGGGCTGCTGCGCGCCGCAATCAGGAGCGACGACCCCGTCGTCGTCCTTGAGCACAAAGCCCTATACGGCGAGCGAGGCGAAGTCGAACTGGGCGACGCGGGAATTATCCCATTGGGTCGTGCTGCCACCGTTACCACGGGCACGGACGTCACGATCGTCGGCCTCGGCCGGACGGTTCATACGGCCGTGGCCGCCGCCGCCGGCGCCAACTGGACGGCAGATATCATCGACTTGCAGACCATCAAGCCTTGGGACCGCGCATGTGTGCTCGAATCAGTGAGCAAGACGAGACGACTGGTCACTGTTGAGGAGAACTCGGCACCCGCCGGATGGGGGGCAGACATCGTCGACACCGTGGTGGGAGAACTGTGGGGAAACCTCAGCGCTCCGCCGCACCGCATCACGGCGCCACACATTCCGATTCCCTACGCGCAAAGCCTCGAGGATCGGTACATCCCCAATGCAATCTACGTTCACGAACAGGTCACGACTCTGCTGGACACAGGCAGACGACCGGCACCCTGGTGGGAGGGGCGAGTCTGATGAGCAAGCAACTGCAGAGGCGTTCTGAGTTGAGCACTGATCTGGGTCGGTGGCTGCGCATGGTTGAGATTCGTGCTGTTGAAGAGTGCATTCAGGGGCTCTACACCGACGGGCACGTGCGCGGAAGTACTCACCTCGCGAATGGACAAGAGGCAATTGCCGTTGGAATCGCAAGCATCATCCGAACGACCGACACAGTAACCTGCACTTATCGCGGCCACGCCTTTGCTCTAGCTCTGGGGATTTCTCCTGAGGCCGTGCTGGGTGAGATCTGCGGGAGGGCGATCGGCTGCGCGGGTGGCGTAGGGGGCTCAATGCACCTGAGCGACCGCACCGTAGGACTGATGCCCACTTTCGCCATCGTAGGTGCAGGCGTCCCGGTGGCCCTCGGCGCCGCCCTTACCGCGCAGACTCTAGGCACCGATGACATCGCAGTGGCCGTATTCGGTGACGGTGCTTCCAACATCGGTGCGATCCACGAGAGCATGAATCTCGCCAGTGTATGGAAGTTACCGGTTGTCTTCGTAGTCGAGAACAACCTGTACGGCGAGTACTCGGCTCTTCGCACGACAACGCCCACCGACGACCTCGCAGTCCGCGCCGCCGGCTATGACATACCGTCTCTGATCATTGACGGACAGGACATAGATGTGGTCAGGGCGTCTACAATTGAGGCCGTCGCCCGTGCTCGCTCAGGTCAAGGACCGACGCTGATCGAGGCGAAGACGTACCGTTACAGCGGCCATTCGCGTTCAGATCCGGCCACCTACCGTCCTGACGGAGAGCTCGCACTCTGGATGGCGAGGGACCCCATCGACATTGCATCCAAAGCACTGTCAAGCACAGTGATCGAAGCGAGGAGAGCCGCGGTCCTGCGGGATGTGCAGGAGGCTGTGGCCACAGTCCTGCGGAGCCCCCCACCGGAGTTGTCGGCGGCCTTCGAGCACGTCACATCGACACTGGGCCCGGATGCCTGATGAGATCGCGAGCCATCGCGAACTGGACGTGAGGTCGGGGCGCTGCATGACGCCGGCGTGGTATCGAGAGCACACTGATCATCAAAGGTCCGCATTCACGATGTGAACTATTCGGAGTCGATCCTGATGTCCTGAGCCGGGCACGCATCCTCGGCATCCTGGATCGCCTCAAGCAGGTCGCCCCGAACAGCAACTGATACGACAACGACCGCACCATCGGTAGGCAACTCAAAGACCTCAGGAGCGAAGTAGCAGCACTGACCGTGCCGCTGGCATACTCCAGCGTCCACGCTGACTCGAACACGCATCGAAACCCCTCCCCGAGAACGGGTCCAACCCTCATTTGCTCCGTGCCACTGTCGATAGCCGGTACGGTGCCGCCGTCGCGACTATCGACAGTGTGAGTTAGGAACCTAGTTGTGCTGCCGAGGGATAGAACAGTGGTGCGCCGGATACCCCGAGTTTCCCCCGCGTCAAGTGCCACCGACCTAGGTTGGGGACCACGAGCGTGTCCAAGCCAGCACCCATGAACACGGCATTTGTGGGTGCCGCGAGCGTGACTCCTTGGGGGTCGCCCGCCAGGATCTCTAGGCCGCCATCCGCAGACCAGCGGTAGATTAGGTCAGGTCGGTAGCACGCGATGATGAGTGAACCGTCTGCCGCCACCGCGATCCCGTCGGGCACGGCAAGTCCGAGGTCACACAACTCCGTCCTTTGCCCAGCTGTGCCGTCTGGGTTGATCGCCATCTCCGCGATTGCACCCCGGGGTGAGCTCTCCACGTAGTAGAGCCGATCTCCCGCCGGATCCACCGCGCAGCCGTTGGGGAAGTTCGTTGCCAGCTCACTGAACACGGTGAGGTTAGCTCCCGGACGCTTGACCCATATCCAGCCATTACAAGCGTTCCAATCGCCCGAGTCGGTCAGGTAGTAACTCCCGTCCGGTCCGAAGGCACCCCAGTTCGGTACTTCCAGCGGCCGATGATCGAGGCCGACGAGCCACTTCTCTATCGACCCGTCAGCCGGGTCGTATCGCCAGACGCACTTGTGGGCATTGTCGATCGCATAGATACGTGAATCGGCGTCGCAAGCCAGACCCAGTATGAAGCCGCCGGTGTTGGCCACCTCTACCGGGACATCGTCGACGATGCGGTAGATCTGTCCTGCTTCGCCTCCGACATAGATAACTCCGTCAGGTGTGACAGCGATCCCCTCGGCGTGGTCGACTCCCATCCCAAAAATCTCGAGGCTATCCAGGTTGACTGGGGTATTCGTCGTGAGCATTCGTCCTCCTTCTCAGAGTTTCTTGACAGCGGTGAACCCGCCATCGACAACTAGATTTATACCTGTGATGTAGTTGGCTTTGGCGGAGCATAGGAACACCACTGCGTTCCCGATGTCCTCAGCTGTGCCGATCCGTTTGAGCGCATTGGCCTGCTTGATACTCTCGATCACTTCAAGGGCCTCATCAGTCTCATACGAGTCGAAGTTGCGTGTGAGCATGGGGGTGTCGTGCGTTCCGGGCGACACTGAGTTTACGCGAATGGCGTCCACCCCGACCTCGAGTGCAAGCGTTCGAGCAGCCGCGATGACCCCGGCCTTGGCAGCCGCATACACGACACATCCCGGGAGACTGTGCGTCGCCTGAACGGAGGATGTGAAGATGATGCTGCCCCCGCCGCGATTCCTCATCGCGGGGATTGAGTGTCTGGCGCAGATGAGGGCACCGCGCAGATCCACTCCGATGAGGAAATCCATGTCCTCGTCCGAAGTCGTCTCCAGGGTCTTGTACCGCTCCACGCCTGCGTTCGCATGCATGATGTCAAGTCCACCGAGTCGATCCACTGTAGTCGACACGAGTCGGGCAACCTCCGAGGATTGCGAGATATCCGCCGCGATGGCCACCGCCACTCCCCCGGATTCGACAATGCTCATCGCCACCCTGTCCGCCTCGTCTTGGTGGATGTCATTGACGACTACCGACGCACCCGCCTCTGACAGGCATCGGGCTGAGGCCTCGCCAAGCCCTGAACCAGCGCCGGTAACGATCGCAACCTGACCTTTGAGTTCTTGGCTCATCATTCCTCCTTCTGTTCCTCTTGCATGAGTCTGGCCAGTCCGTCCCGACCGGTCGCCGCTTCCACCACGAATCCGAACTCGCTGCTCGACCCCGGCGGGAGTTCTTGGACCAGTCCCTCACTACGTTCCACGTCTCGGCCCCTCACCCCGCAGTTGGCCGGCTCAATCCCAGTCAGATACATCCCAGGCGCCATGTTCCGCCACTGCCACAGGCGCGGCATCTGTCGCTGATCGACGCTGACTCGAACTCCAATGCCGTCGCATGGAGCGAACGACGAGTTGAGAACCGTCGCGTGGGCCGGTGATGGCCATGTCTTCATGACGTGCTCGAATACCTGCGGGGGTGCTCCACTTGACGGCTCAGCACCTACCGCCCACTGGTTGAGCGCCTGCGTCGCGAAGTCGTCTCGTGGAAGTACAGCCTCGGAGTCGATCACTACGCGGGAAGCAGGTGACATGACCGGGTACCCGATGTTGAGATGGTAGAGAAGCATCAGCGGCTCGGGGCGAGAACCCTGATTCGTAATCCGGTCACGAACCTCAATTCGAGGTCGGCCAAGGGAGATCCGAATCGTCCTATCGGTCAGCAGATTCGGCCCGAATACCGAGGCATGGCGGATGAGCCCCCGAATGCTGATGACTTCGTCATCCGCATTCACATCGATGCTCACGCGGCTGGCAGGGGTAGCCGCGTGCCGCCCGTGAAGTCCGTAATCACGCCCCGCATCAGTGCAGTCCGGACCGACATTGTCTGGCCCGCAGGTCACCATGAGTCCTCCGCCGAAGGACTCCAGCCATGGTCGTCCTGACGCTGTCGCAGCACTGGGGAATCCCACGCTAGAGCGCCAGTCCAGAGGGAATCCCTGATACCACGCGGGACCGAGGTCCAGTCCTCGGTCAGGGAGAATCCGACAGTGGATTCCCCCCATGGGCTGAACATCGATGACGCGGTAGCCGGCCCCCGGTCCATCATCGACAACAGACGATGAGACAAATCCGATCTGGTCCAAGGAGCCGGCGTAGGGCAGTGCCTGAGTAATCATGGTCAATGCAGTCCGCGCGGTCGAAGTGTCACTTGGTCACGCGTAGCTGCGACTCTCAGCACAATGCTCAGTCTCGGTGACACCACCTTGTGAGACATATGCCCCTCCAGACTAGATGACCCCAACGGTAGAGGCGAGATGCTCGTCCACCCGTATCACTTATCAGCGGCAACTGAGGCCCCCTTTAAATCGGAGCCTAAGTGCACCCCCGGGCCTTGTCAACCGTTTGACTAAAATCTCTTGTCATCTGTTATTTGAGTGATGGTTAGCCAACTATTTGCGAGGTCAATCTCGGTCGGCACCGCCTCCGTTTTGCCGTCGGCTGATCGCAGTTGAGGCGACGGGGCATACCGGGGGAACGAACTTGCTGAGAGTACGAGGAGAACCATGGCGGCGCTGTCGGGCACCACTGCCGTGTCGGCCAGATCAATGACAACGTAATTCTGCTTTCCTACGAGTACGGCGCCGTCTACAATTAAGGAGCTGCGACCGCCGCTGCGAACTTGAACCAGCGAAGCATGGATATCCGCGAGGTCACTACTGCTTTTCACACAGAGGGTCAGTGATATCGGTCCGACGAATGCTCGGGCGGTTGCCTGCCTTGGCAGTCTTAGGATCAAGCAGTTTGGGTGGGTAAGGATTCGCTCACAGTCGACTGGGCCGACTTCATGGTTTGCGTATGCTCCCGGCATCAGCGTGGCGCCGCCTACACTCGGCACCAGGTGATCAGGGTCGAGGCGCAGGGTCGCCATGGCGGGAGTCGTCGGAGTACCCCTGCAGTCTGACAAATTAACGTCGACACTCTGAGCGGGACCTGGGGGCCACTCGTCCAGTTCAAGCCAAGTGTTGCGGCCCATGAGGAAAGCTCGTACTTCAGGTCCCGAGAGCTCCTCGGCACTGCTGGCGGCGAGGAGAAACTGAGCGTGCAAGCCTGAAAGGTCGATGGCATCCGCGCTCGCTTGGGCTCCAAACGACTGGTTCGGGTAACTGCCCAGTGTGGACACGTGAGCCCAGGGGCCGATGATAAGCCTCGGCCGATGGTTCGCTTCGCGGAGTGCGTGATATGCGCGAATTGATCCGCGCAGGAACACGTCGAACCATCCGGCCGTTATGAGAGCGGGAACTGGTTTGGATGGCCGCCATCCTCGCATGGGCGATCGTGTGTGCTTGTTCCAATAGGCATCGCGATCCAGGTGATCGACCCACTGACGATACGTTGGAGCGAGTGCGTCTGCCGGAGCGCCTAGGTGTGACATGTTGCGGTACCCGGTGTGCACTAAGTCATCCACCATTTGCCGGATACGTGGAGCGTCGGGGCTGCCCGGGACTCTTGTTGATTGGGTCAAGGCTATGGCCTGAAGATGCCACCATTTGGCCGTTCCCAGTTCAAAGACGCCCTGCCGATAGGCCCAGTCGAGGTACAGATCCAAAGGGGCAAACTGGGGGCAGATCGCTGAAAGCGTAGGTGTTCTAGCCGAAAGCGCTTGATACTGCAGAAACCCGGAGTAAGACGGTCCCGCCATGGCTGGTGGCCCAATAGCCCATGGTTGCTGTGAAACCCAGGCGAGTGTGTCGATCGTGTCTGACGGCTCTCTCAAGAATGGAGAGAAATCGCCTTCCGAGGAGCCTCGGCCGCGGACGTCCTGGATCACCAATGGGATGCCCTCATCCATCATCCGCAAGGCGTCGAGGGGGCGTGCAATTGGATGGAGACCGCGAGAATACGGCGTCCTGACAATGAGCGGAGCACAGCGGATTTGCTCGGGAAGCCACAGGTCAAGGGTCAGAGCCGTTCCGTCTGGCAATGCTTGTCTAATCCCGCGCTCAACGCGGATAGCCATCTCGGTTAGAGGGCCAGTTTGGCGGATAATCCACCGTCGACCGTGATCGTACTGCCCGTGATTCCGGTGGCAAACCGACTGCCGAGGAAGAGAATGACGTCCGCAATCTCGCGGGGTTGGAGCACTCGTCCGATCGGATGGCTTTCTCCCCACTTGCGGATTGCCGCCTCGGGGTCATCGGGTGACCGCGAGGCGGCGCTCGCGCGAAGCATGGGGGTGTCTACTGAACCTGGCAGCACCGCATTGACCCTGACCCCGCGGCTACCGAGATCCAGTGCCACAGCCCTTATCGCAGACACAAGTGCGCCCTTGGTCGCTGCGTATCCACTGACCATTGGCGCAGTGACGTTCGCATGCACGGAAGAAACCGCCACGATCGAACTAGAACCGGCAATCATCAGGGGCAGCGCCGCCTGCACCATGTTGAAGAAGCCGTAGACGTTGGTTTCCATCATCGCGGCGAGATCCTCGTGAGACATCGATCCCACGTCGCCGTGCCGCGCAATCGCGGCATTGCTCACCACGAGGTCAACATGGTCATTGGTGCTCGAAATCTGAGCAAAGGACCGAGCCACGTCCTCGCGCACGGAGACATCCGCGGCGATCCACTGAACTCGTGATGACTCCAACCCATCGGCGTCGTGGAGATCTCGTATTAAGCCGTACGTCGTCACTCCGGCATCCGCGAGTTGGGAAGCAGCCGCCCATCCAACCCCAGTCGCAGCACCCGAGACAACCGCAACCGATCCGTGACTGTATCCGAACGCGGACGCCGCTGAGAAGACGTCAGTTGATGAGATATCCACCGTCAACCTGAAGCAGATGTCCGGTCACCATAGAGGACGCACTAGAAGCAAGGAAGATCGCTGGCCCAACGACTTCGGTCGGCAGCCCACGACGGCCGATGGGTGTTCGAGCCATGATAAATTCGCTCGTAAGGCTCACCACGTCGTCCGACGCCCGCACCAAAGGGGTATCAAATAGGCTCGGGGCGATGGCATTGACGCGCACTCCCCGTGAGATCCATTCGAGGGCGAGGCTGCGGGTCATCTGAGCAACCCCCCCCTTGCTTTGAAGATAAGCCGTGGTCTGAGGGTACGCGACCGAAGACCCAATGGAGGCAATATTGATGATGCTCCCCGCACCCTGATCGAGCATACGGCGACCGAAGACCTGGCAGCTCAGGAATGAGCCCTTCAAGTTAAGCCCGATAATACGGTCGTATACGTCCTCGGGGAAGTCCTCAGCAGGAAAGCGGGCGGATGTTCCAGCGCTATTGACGAGAATGTCGACTCGGTCGAGGGTGGCGCTGACCGCTTCGAGAGTCCCGCGTACGGTCACATCCGCGTCCACGGCCTCCGCACTGCCACCGATGTCACGAATGCCCGCCGCCACGTGTTCGGCGCCATCAAGATTGACGTCGGCCACAATCACCCGGGCACCGGCCTGCGCCAATCCACGAGATATCGCGTCACCCAGACCACTGCCACCTCCGGTGACCACGGCAGTGCGTCCGCTGAGATCGAAAAGGTCGGCGACGTAGTCCGGTGCAACAGATGGGTCAGTATCGATTGGCATGATTGATCCTCCGAGCTTGGTTGAGGGTTGGTGGGTTATCGGCGAAGTTCGAGCTTAAGCGACTCAAGCCCGCGGAATGTCATGTTGCTGCGGTACCGCTCGCTGAAGGATGGCGCAAGACGCGTTCGAGGGAAGCGAGTCGTGAGATGCTGCAGCACGATGGGCGCTTCCAGTCGTGACAGCGCAGCACCCAAGCAGAAGTGAACCCCCGCGCCGAACGACAGGTTGGCATCCCGTCGGCGGCCTATGTTAAACGACTCTGCGTCCTCGAAAACGGCTTCGTCGCGATTCGCCGATCCAATGAAGCCGAGGACCGACTGGCCCTTCTTCACCTTGATGCCTTGGAGTTCCACGTCTTCGCGCGCGACCCGCCTGATCCGCTGCACTGGACCGTTGAACCGCAACGTCTCCTCCACGGCCGCTGAGGCAAGGCCCGACTCGCTGGTCACGAGGTCCCACTGATCAGGGGCCCGAAGCAACTCCAGGGTCAGACTGCTGAGCAAGTTCGCCGTGGTCTCGTGCCCTGCAAAGAGTAGGGTCACGCATGTGCTGATGAGCTCGTCGTCAGTCAGCGCGTCACCGTCTTCCGACTTCTCAACGAGAAGCGACAAGAGGTCGTCCTTGGGATCAAATCTCGCACGGGCGATGAGGCCGCTCAAATATTCACGGAACGCGATCAGACTCTGCTCCTCTTGGAGAGCCAACTCCATCTTGGGCGCCCCACTACCGACAAAGGCAACAATGTCGGCGCTCCATCCCTCGAAGAGTTCCGTGTCCTCGACCGGAGCACCCAGAAGAAGGGCGATCATCGTGGCTGGTAGCGGATAGGCGACTTCCGATACCCAATCGATCGTGGATCCCTCAACAAGCCCGTCGATCAACTCGCTGCTGAGTCGTTCGACCTGCTCACGCATAGCTTCAATTACCCGGGGGCTGAAGCTGCGCTGCACGATGCGCCGAAGACGCGTGTGCTCAGGCGGATCCGTGTTGGATACCACCTTCGTGCCGTAGTGCCGGTAGACGTTTGGAAGGGATGAATTGGCCTCCTTGGGAAGTTGCCCGAGATATCGCGACTCCCAACCACTGCTGGAGAACAGCTCGGGATGGCGGAGCATGAAAGCGACGTCCGCGTGCCGCGTCACCAGCCACTGAGACCACGCCTCGCACCAATAGATCGGGCTATGATTACGCATCTCGCGATAGACGGGCCAAGGGGACTGGAAAAATTCCGGCGAGGTCAGACTCGCTTCGAAGTCACTCGCTGAACTAGCCATCCAACCCATCCACCCCTTATACGTTTATCACTGATGGTATCGCTGCTTAGCAGAGAAGTCAATCGTTTGATGTCTCTAGGGTGTGCGACGCAAATGTAGGTGCTCGAGGGTTTGAACGTGGTTTGTGGGAGTCTAGTTGTGTTAACAACAACCAGATGGAGATACGGACTATGGACGCATCACTACCCGTGACCTGCCCCCAGTTACTGTGCCATGGTCTTTGTTAGTCCTGGGTTGTTGTAGTGCCAGTTTAGCGTGAACTCATCGGGGGTCATGTAATTCAGTGATGAGTGGGGTCGATATTTGTTGTAGTTTTGTCGGTAGTCCTC
>NZ_JBDNFF010000285.1:0-2670 GCF_041689975.1 Gemmatimonas sp. | reverse complement strand
GGCCGCAACGGCGGCAGTCGCGCGTCGGTGAGGCGATTCTGCAGGGTACGGCGCGACAGGCCGAACACGGCGGCGACCTCCTCGCGGTCCAGCTGCTCGTGCGAGTGCTCCAGCACGTACTCCAGCAGCGGGTGCAGCCGCTGCTGAACGACGTCCGAGATCTCCTCGAGAATCCGGTAACTGATGGCCCGCTGAGTGGCCGACGCCACGATGCGGGCGAAGACGTGGCGGAGTTCGTCGAAATCGTGCCGAATCAGGTCCTGCACACCGGCCCGGGCAATCGCGAGCAGGTCATGCGGCGCGATGGCGCGCACGTCGCACCACGCGACGACTGGGTGCCTGGGAAACTCCTCGCGCAGTCGCCGCAAGGCGAGCAGGGCGGCGGCATTCGATCCGCCGGCGGCTTCAATCACGGTCAACGCCACACGGCCGCTGCTCACCGCCATCAACAACTCGACTTCATCGACGCACGGCACCACCACCGCTCCCGCAGGAACGATGTTGCGGAGCCGATTGATCGTCGGGGATGACGAGGGAATCCAGCCGATGCCGAGCTCAGGCTTCACGTATGCGTCGACAGGAGAAAGGTCGATCGAACGGCAAAAAGTCGTTGCCCACCGTGTCCGGCGATTGCCCACCATGATGAGGTGGCCCTGGAAAAGTACCCGTATCTCGGGGTATCCCCTTTCCGGAGTGCGTCATGATCGATTCCCGCCGTCTGCTGCTTGTTGCCCTGATCGCCATCGCCCCGCTGGTGGCCGCCTGCCACACGCCAACCGGGACTGAGGGCGGCGATCCGACGCCGACGCCAGCGGATACGACGGGTCGAAAGGATGCGAAGCCGTGGGGCTGAGGTCTCGCGAGCAAAGTGTACCGGCTCACCAATTACCGGAGGGCCGCGAGGCGCTCGATGCCGACACGCAGCGCGCGCTTTCGACCAGGCCGAACCACCGTGACCGTAGCGCTGGCGGTGTCGGACGCTACGCTCACGCTCCAGCTGTCTACCATGTTGTCGGCACGGAACACGAACTCGTGATACCCGTACCGTTCGGCCAGCGCGCGACCGGCGTCGAGCGCCACGCGCGCCCCGACCACATCGTTGATTTCATGAAGCGCGCCAGCGGTATAAATGAGGACTTGGGCGGCCTCGTGCGGCTGGTTGGCATCGCGGATCGTGCGTTCGATCGCGCTCTGGATCGTCGCGACCTCGTCAAGACGGTTGAGTCGCGCCGCGGCACGGATAGCGCCACCAAGGATCAACAGCTGCAGGCGCGGCACGCGGACCCGCTCGAGGGCGTGCGAAAACCCGTTCATCGCCGGCTCCGGGAACCCGGCATGCAGCGCCACAACGGATAGCTCGAAAAGCGCCACGTAGCGCATCTCCGAATGGTCGGCGCTTGCATCGTGCAGCTGCCAGCCGAACAGCAGCGCATCGCCCAGCTGTTTTCGGTTGATGGCAAGAGTAATGAGGCCTTGGCAGGCCATGACGTACGCGCCACCGCCGGGCACAGCGAGTTCCATCGCTTTACGGTAACTGGCTTCGGCGGCGGGAAGATTCCCCCGAATGTCACGCAGTAGCGCGCGGCCGATGTGACCGCGCGCTGCGAGCGGGGCGTCGCGTTCACGCGTGGAACGCACCACCACGCGATCGTAGCAGTCTTCGGCAGTCGCGAAATCGTGCATCTGCCGCGCAATGCGTCCCAAGTGCAACGTGGCCAGCGTGGCGGTCACGGCATCGGCGTGCGCCGTGAGGCGACAAACGGCCGCCACCGTGGTGAACGCCAGCTCGTAGCAGCCCGCGATCTCCATCGCTTCAGCCGCCACGCGAAAACGCTCGGCAACCTGCGGGATGAGTACGGCGGGCGCCGGCAGCACGTCGTGCACCATGGAAGGTCGCTGATCCGCAAACTCGGCCAGCAACGCCGTGGATTGCGCCAGTGACTGTTCGGATGGCACGGCACCGCTCGCGGAGAGCAGGTCGGCCGACTGCGCCACCGACAACCATGACATGATCTGGCCGCCAAGGTCGGCGCCACGGTCGGTGGCACCGCCCGCGTCGGCCGCAAAGGCTTGCAAGGGAGAAAGAGGCTTACGCATGGGGCTCCGGAATATGTGACAATGTAAGGGTCAATACTGCCAATGCATTAATCCGCATGATTTCACGCATTGGCTGGCATCGCCCCCGATCGGGGGCGACTAACTGGCGCGCGTCCATTCGGACTCGAGCTCGGTGAGGGTGTTGATCATGCGCCGGAGTGCCCGCACGCGGAGCAGCCGTGCCGCACGTCGTTCGACGTCGTTCGGCGCCGTCTCGATATCCGTGATCGCGGCATCGAGGTCGGCGCTGATGGCGCGAAGGTCGCGGACGATACGCAGCGTCGGATCACCCTTTTCGGAGAGTGAGTCGAGCACGGCACGGAGAGCGCGCGGCATGATCATTTTCCAACATGTACTGGTGCTCACCGAAACAACCGGACATGGTGGGCAACTACCGGACACGGTGGGCAACGACTTCCGACAAACGGCGGACTTTCTCATTTGGAGCGAACGATGATGCGTGTAAAACTGGCCGTCACGACGATGCTGGCCACGCTGACGGCGTGTGGGGGTACCGACCCGAATCGCGTGGCGGCGCATGGCTCGGTCACGGACGGCGCCGCGGCGATCACG
>NZ_JBDNFF010000284.1:0-2917 GCF_041689975.1 Gemmatimonas sp. | reverse complement strand
CTGCGCAAGGCGAGATCGTCGAGCTCCTTCTTCAAATCTTCGCTTTCATCGGCATTGATGCGCAGTCGTACCGCTGGCGGCATGGTGGGCTCGAGCTGCTTGATGGCGGCGCGCAATGCCGCTGCGGTTTTGATGGCGTCGGCGCCCGGATGCCGCGAGATCTCCACCGCCACGGCCGGCGCACCATCGATGCGAAAGAAGCGCCCGCGCGCGTCCTCTTCGGCCCGCACCGTGGCCAGCTCCCCCAACCGAAACACCCGAGTACCGGGACCGCGCACCGGCAGCGCTTGCAGATCTTCGAGCGCGACCGGCTGGTCACGCAGCACGACGTTCTGCGTTGTGGCGTGCTCAGGATCACTTCCGCGATCGAGTGCCCCCAGCGCCTGCACCATGCGCGCACCGCCGATGGCCTCGACCAACCGTTGCGGCGAGATGCCGATGCGCCGCAGCTGTACCGGATCGTACGATACCGACACGCCTAAATCGGTACCGCCGCGCACCTGCACACCAGCCACGCCGGGTATGCTGCCAAGACGCGGGCTCACTCGCTCGTTCAGCAGCTTCTGCAACGTGCCCGACGTGTACGGTCCGAACACGGACAGCGACATGAGCGGCGCTTCCTCGAGTCCCTCCGGTACGTAGTTGGCGACCGTGGGGGGACTGGCGCCCGGCGGCAGATCGGCGCGCAGCAGTTCGAGCCGCTCGAGAATCGCCAGGCGTGCCATCTGCACATCGGCCCGTGCTTCCAGCTCCACCGTGAGACTGGCGAAGTCGTCGTATGAGTTGCTGGACACGCGCCGCACACCGCGCACGCCTTGAATAGCCGCCTCCACCGGCGACGTGAGATAGGTCTCGATCACCTCCGGCGACGCCCCCGGCATGCTGGCGCTCACCATGAGCCGCGGCAACTCCACGGTGGTGCGCGTGGCCAGTGGTAATCGCGTAAACGCAATCGCGCCGGCCAGCAGCAAGGCGACACAGATCGCCCACACCACCGCTGGACGATGGGTCGCGAACCGGATCATGCGAGATTTCGCTGAGCGTGCCGTGCCGCGCGACGCTCCGTGCGCCGCTCCAACACCGCGTAGGCCGTAGGCAACAGAAAGAACGTGACCAGCAGGGCGCTGATACTGCCACCAATAATGCCGGCCGCCAACGGCTGATACAGCGCGCCGCCACTGCCCCATCCGAACACCAGCGGCAGCACTCCGGTAATCGTGGTGATCGACGTCATGGCGATGGCACGGAGTCGCTGCTCGCCGCCGCGCACGATCGCCTCGTCGATGCCAAAGCCAGCCTCGCGGAACTTACGAATGGCATCGAGCTTCACGACGGCTTCGTTGTCGGCCATACCGATCATCACCACGATGCCGATCAGCGATACGGCGTTCAGCGATTGTCCCGTGAGCCACAGAAAGATCACGGCACCAGCGCCCGCCAAGGGCACCGTGAGCATGACCACCAGCGGAATCGTGAAGCTCGCGAACTCGCCGGCCAATACCAGGAACATGAGCAATGCCGCCAACACCGCCACCAACGTGAGCTCGTTGCTGGTGCGTTTGCGTTCGGCGTCGGCACCACCTACCTGCCACGACACGCCGGCCGGCAACGTGAGCGACGCCATGCGCGACTGCACGTCGGTGGTGGCTTTGGCCGTGCCGCCGCTTTCCACGAGCCCTTCCACAATCGTGACTGGACGCTGCCCCACGCGCACCACTTCCAACGGAGCGCGTGTTTCGCGCACCTTCACCAACTGCGCCAGCGGCACGCCACGCAGCGGCGTTTTCAGCGCCGTCTCGAGTTCTTCGTTCCGCAGTCCGGCGTAGCGCACCATGATCGGCGTGCGTCGGTCGGTCTCGCGCAACTCACTCGCACTCACCCCACCCAACGCTCCCGCCAATGCACTCGCCACCTGTTGTGGCACAATGCTGCGCTCAGCCATGCGCGCGCGCTCGAGTGACACTTCCACGATCGGCTGCGTGGCGGCGAAGGCGTCGCGCACATCGGTGAGGGACGGCACGGTTTGCATGGCCTTGCGCACGGTGTCGGCCCACCGCTGTGATTCCACCAGCGTGGGCGCCGACAGTTCGACGCGCACCAGACGCCCTTCACGCCCGATCAGTGAACCGAACTCCGATTGCCCCGCGAGGTCGATCGCCAACGCGCCCTTGGCCAGGTCTGGTAGTTTGGCGCGCAACTGCTGCGCGAACTCGGCCGCATCCGCCGTATCGGGCACCGGCACGATCAGCTGCGCCGTGGCACTCGATCCGGGATCGGCACCGGCCAGTACCTCTTCGTTGGTCGCCTTCCCTACGCGCGCATAGATGCCTTTGGCGCCGAGCGCGCGCGCGGCAACTTCCACGCGCTCAACCTGTTCGGCCGTGGCTTGAATACTCGTACCCTCGGGGAGCTGCACCTGCGCCACCAGCACGCCTTCGTCCACGCGCGGCAGAATCTCCTTGGGCAGTGTGTAGACCAGCACCGCCGTTACCGCCAACAGCGCGCCGGCCATGCCGAATACCGACCGCGGATGGTTGAGTGACCAACGCATGCCGCGCTCGTACCACGCGGTGAGCGTGCGTCCCCAGGCGTCGAGTGTGCGAGCGGTGGCTGACGGCACCTTGGGTGCTTCGGCGTTCGGCGTGGTCGCGACCAGTGTCGATGACGTCGCCGATTTCGCGAGCTTGCGACGTCCCACGATCATGACCGGCATGAGTGTGAGCGCCAGCACCAGCGACGCGGCCACCGTGGTCACCACACTCAAGCTCAAGTCACGAAACAGCGCCGCCGCGAGCCCGCGCACGAAGATGATGGGACCGAACACCAACACCGTGGTGAGCGTACCGGCAAAAAGCGGCGCGGCCACTTCATCAGTGCCGGTGACCGCGGCCTCGAGCAGCGACATTCCCTCTTCCCG
>NZ_JBDNFF010000283.1:0-1845 GCF_041689975.1 Gemmatimonas sp. | reverse complement strand
CTGGAGCATCGACACCGCGACGCTCTTTCGCGTGAAGAACGACCGACTGCTCGAGATCTTCAACGGGCATCCGATCGTGCACAACATCGGCGGCGGCGATTGGCCCGGTATGGAAGACGCCTGGGACGCCCTTCTGACTCGCGGCAAGAAGATCTACGGAATCGCGGTCGACGACGCGCACCACTTCCAGGGCGAATTCGAGAAGTCGCGCGCGAACCCGGGGCGCGGCTGGGTGGTGGTACGGGCGCGATCGCGCGACAGCCGCGAGATCGTGACCGCACTCGACGAGGGCCACTTTTATGCGAGCACAGGCCCCGTGGTCAGCGATATCGCGGTCACTGAATCCGCGCTGTCGCTTACGATCAGCCGGACCGGCGACTTCAAGTACACGACCCAGTTCGTCGGGGCCAACGGCGAGATTCTCGCCACCGACAAGACGCTGTCCCCCTCGTATCGCCTGCGAGGAACCGAGACGTACGTGCGCGTGCGCGTGGTCGATTCCAGCGGGGCGACCGCCTGGTTACAGCCGGTCTTCACCACCCGGTACCGGGAGCGCGCCGCGCCGTAACTCGGCATTTGTCCCGCCCGAAGTGCCCGCCAACCGCGATTTTCCGGATACGGGCTCAACGGCGATCGGCTCCGGAGAGTAGATCTCTCGTTGGCGGCCCGTTTCGTGGATCCGCCATTCTCGCCCTCCGGAGGAAGCAGCACATGGTTCACGCAGTGGTTCACACAGTGTTTCACGCTGTGCGCCGTATCGGACGCCGGACCGGCACGCTTTTGCTGCTCGCCGCCAGCGGCAGCGCCACGCAGGCACAGGTCAGCCCGCAGTCGAGCCAGTCCGACGAACGTCGGGCTAACAAGGGCAACTGGGCGCTGGCCAATCGCTTCAGCACCACCGCGCTCCGCGCGATCACCTATACGCAGGCCGTCCAGCCCCGCTTCCTGGGACAGACGGACTCGATGTACTACAACTGGAAGGATCGCAACGGCAATCGCTTCATGCTCTTCGTTCCGTCGCCCACCGGCGGCACCAAGCGCCTGCTGTTCGATCCGGCCAAGCTGGCCGAACAGCTCACGATGCTCAGCAAGAAGCCGTACGACGCGACCAACCTGCCGTTCCAGACGATCACGTTCCTCAAGAGCCACAAGGCATTCCGCTTCACCGTGGACACTGTGCGCTACGAATATGCGCTCGCCACGGAAACGCTGAAGTCGAACGGCCGAGTGGTGCGCAACACGCCGCCGCCGGTCGACGAAGAAGTGAACACGCAAGGAGGTGGCGGCCCGGGCGGTACCGGCGCGCGCGGTGAGTTCCGCAACTACAACAAGGACAGCACGGCCTTCGTGTTCGCGCGCATGCACAATCTGTTCATCGTGGAGAAAGCCACCAACGACACCGTGCAGCTCAGCACCGACGGTGTCGAGGATTACTCATTCGGCTACCGCGACACCACGGAGAACCGTCGTCAGCTCAACGCGCTCGCCGGCGGTGGCGCGCAGACCGGTGGAGAACAGGACGACACCGACGACGCGAGCAACCGCGATCAGCGCATTCGCCCAAGTGTAGCATGGTCGCCCGACGGCAAGTCGTTCTCGTTCGTGCGCCGCGATCAGCGCAAGGTCAAGGATCTGTTCCTGGTGAACGTGCTGGCGCAGCCGCGTCCCGTGCTACTGCACTACAAGTACACGATGCCCGGCGAGGAGAACGTCACGCAGAGCGAACTCTGGGTGTTCACGCGCGGTCAAAAAGCAGTGAAGCAGCTCAACGTGCGCAAGTGGAGAGATCAGTCGCTGCAGGATGTACACTGGCCGATGAACGGCGACAAGGTGCGTGTCGTGCGG
>NZ_JBDNFF010000282.1:0-4705 GCF_041689975.1 Gemmatimonas sp. | reverse complement strand
GAGATGCGATTGTTCGGACCCGTCGCGACTGATCGTAGCGAGCGAATTGGCTCGCTACCTCATTCCGTTTATCGCCGCCCACTGGCCGCCGTATGCGCACGCCTTGCCCTGTTCGCCGGGCTTGTCGGCGCCTCCTTGTTTGCGGCTCCGAATGCGGAAGCGCAGGCTGCCGGTGGCACTATTACCGGCCGCGTGACTGACGCCGCCACCGGTAACCCCGTCGCACAGGTTCGCGTGCTGGTGTCCGGCACCCAGAACGGCACCCTCACCGCCGACAACGGTCGCTACACGCTTCGCGTCACCACGACCGGTGCCGTCACGCTCGACGTGAATCGCATCGGCTTCGAAGCGATGAAGGTCACCGTCACCGTCACCGGCGCGGCGCCGGTGGTCGCCGACATCAGAATCAAACAGTCGGCCTTCTCGCTTGCCGCCGTCGTGACCACGGTGACCGGTCAGCAGCGCAAGGTGGAACTGGCGAACGCCACGGCCACGGTGAACGTGGCAGAAAGGATCGCGGAACTTCCCGTGTCGAATCTGAGCCAGGTGCTTGCCGGTCGCGCCGCCGGCGTCAGCGTGGTGGCCAGCGGCGAACCGGGTGTCGGCTCGCGCATTCGTATCCGTGGCCAGTCGTCGATCTCGCTCTCGAACGAACCGGTGGTCATCATCGACGGTGTACGCGTGGCTGCCACCAGCGGCAGTGCGGGGATCGGCGTCGGTGGTCAGAGCCCGTCGCGCCTCGACGACATCAATCCCGAAGAGATCGAAAGCATCGAGATCGTGAAGGGTCCTTCGGCCGCCACCCTGTACGGCACCGAGGCTGCGGCTGGCGTGATCAACATCACGACCAAACGAGGTAAATCGGGGCGCACCGCCTGGAACTTCTACAGCGAACGCGGGATGTCGCAGGATCCACGTAAGGGCAGCTATCCGCTGCTGTACAATTCGTGGGGGAGCAACACCCTCACTGGTAAGACGCAACGCTGCGACCTCGTCTTCCGCGCGGCCGGCACCTGCTCCGTGGACAGCGTGACGAGTGGCAACGTCCTCAACATCGACTCGCTCTCGCCGATCGATCTCGGTCAGCGTGGTCAGTACGGTGCGCAAGTGTCGGGCGGCTCTGACAAGGTGCAGTACTTCGTGTCGGGTGAGATCGAGCGCGAAGACGGCGTGTACAAGATGCCGGATCTGGAAGTCGCTCGACTGAAGCTCGAGCGTGGCGTCACGGAGATTCCGCGGGGGCAGATCCGGCCGCAGGGGCTTGATCGCAACAATCTGCGCTTGAATCTCACCGCCCAGATAGCGCCCAAAGCCACGCTCCAGCTGTCTAGCGGCTACGTCAACAGCCTTACCCGACGTGTGCAGAACAACGACAATTCCACCGGTCTCATGGTTCAGGCCATGGGTGGCGCTTGGAATCCCGCCAATCGTGACGGGCGTGGCGTGCCGCTACCGGGCATGTTCAGCTTTCCCTTCGGCGACGTCTTTTCTCGCGCCACCACACAGGAGTTGAATCGCTTCATCAATTCGGCGACGGCCCGCTATGATCCGACCGAGTGGCTCAACCTCCGCGCCACTGTCGGATACGACTACTCGCTGCGCGATGACATCGGCATCAATCGCTTCGACCAAGGCATCTTCCAGTTCCCCGGTCGCCTTGGACAGGTTACCAGTAATCGCACCACGATCGGCCAAGGCACCGTAGATCTCGGCGGAACCGTCACCAAGCAGCTCACCAGCTGGCTCGGCACCAAGACGTCGGTGGGCACGCAGTTCATTCGCAGCGACTTCGAGCAGACTTCGGCCTTCGGCGAGAATCTCCCCCCGGGCGCAACCACGACCAGCGCGGGAGCGATCCGCAACGGTTTGCAGTCGTTCGATTTCAATCGTACCCTCGGGTACTACATCGAGGAGCAGCTCTCCTTCCGTGATCGGTTGTTCGTCACGGCGGCGCTCCGGCGTGATGCCGCCAGTGCCTTCGGATCCGAGGCTCGCTCGATCTACTATCCGAAGTTCGGCGCGTCGTGGCTCTTGTCCGAGGAGGGCTTCATGCCCAAGCCGGAGTGGTTGCAGTCGCTCCGTTTGCGCGCCACGTATGGCGCCTCAGGTCAGCTGCCGGGCGCAACGGACGCTTTGCGCTTCCTCTCGCCGTTTCCGGCCACCCTCGCCGGCGGCGTAGACGCGCCCTCGGTGACGCTGAGCGCACTCGGCAACAGCGGCCTGAAGCCCGAGTTCGGCGAGGAGGTGGAGACCGGATTCGACGCGACGATGTTCAACGGCAAGACGAATCTCGTGGTGACCTATTACCGCAAGAAAACGACGGATGCGCTCGTCTCGCGAGACCTGGCGCCGTCGCTGGCTGGCATCGGGTCGCGCTTCGAGAACATCGGGAATGTGCTGAATTCCGGTTTCGAGCTCGAATACACGCAGAAACTGGTTGACCGCAAGAACCTGTATGCTGAACTGTTCGTGAACGGCTCCACCAATCGCAACGAGTTGCTCACGCTCGGCGAGGGCGTCAAGCCGCTGCTCACCGGTGCCGGCTCGCGCGTCACGATGCGCCAGTCGCCGGGCTTCCCGCTCTTCGGCATGTGGGGTCGTGGCTACAGCTTCAACGATGCCAACAACGACGGCATCCTCGCGGTTGGTGAAGTGACACTGCAGGACAGCGCCAAGTTCGTCGGTCCGTCGTTCCCGACCCGCGAGTTCGTGATCTCGCCCACGATCGAGGTGCTCGATCGCAAGCTGCGGATCACCGCGCAGATCGATAGACGGTGGGGGCTGTTGAAGTTCAACAACACGCTGCGTCACCAGTGTCAGGGCGGCAACTCGTGCCGCGGTCGCATGGATCCAACGGCGCCGCTGGAAATGCAGGCCGCCGCCATTGCCGCCAACGCCGGTGTGTTCACGGGGATGTACGAAGACGGCTCCTTCACGCGCTTACGCGAATTGGCCGTGTCTTACCAACTGCCGCAGTCGTGGGCGCGCGCCGTCAAGGCGCAGCGCTGGAACATCATCATGACTGGCCGCAACCTGGCCGTCTGGACGCCGTTCTCCGGCGTCGACCCCGAGACTAGTCAGAGCAACAGCGATAACCGCGGAAACGAGGAGTTTTTCGCCACGCCGCCCATGCGTTCGTGGACGGTGCGCATGAACTTCAACTACTGATACCCACCAGATGCCTATCCTCTCCTTTCGCCGAATCACGCAGTGGGGTTGGCTGCCCGTGGCTGCGGTGGCCATGACCCTCAGCGCGTGCAATCCCAGTACTTTGCTCGACATCACCGATCCCGACGTGCTCAACGTCGTCGACTTCAACAGCCCCGCAGGGGCGAACCCGGCCCGTCTCGGCGTGTTGCAGGACTTCACGATCGCCTTCTCCGGTACACAGGACGGTGTGATCGTGATGACGGGCAACATGGCCGATGAGATCTACTCGACTGATACGTTCGATGATCGGCTCTTTCCGAACCACCGTCGCACCAATGATCAGCTTGCTGCGGTGGAGAACGCCTATCGGAATCTCCACCGTGCTCGCGCGGGTGCCACGCGCGTGATCCCTATCCTGCGGGAGTTCGCGCCGACTTTGCCGGCGAACATCGGCGAGTTGTACGCCATGCGCGGATTCACCGAGAATTTGTTCGCGGAGGTTTATTGCTCGGGCGTGCCGTTCTCGACTGAAGACACTCCCGGTGAGCCACTGACGACGGTGCAGATGCTCACTCGTTCTGTCGCCAGCTTCGACTCGGCTCTCTCGCTGGCCGGCACGGATGCCCGCGTACGTCCCATGGCGCAAATAGGACGTGCCCGCGCGCTACTCAATCTCGGTCGATTCGCCGATGCTGCGGCCGCCGTGCAGGGGGTGGCGACGACCTATCGGTACCAGACGTTCCACTCGCAAGCCACTGGTCGCCAGGAGAATGGTGTGTGGAATGCGCTCTCGGTGACGGCGCCGCGGTACTCCATGTACATCCCCGCTGAGGCGCGGGTGCAGTTCCTACGCACGCCGGTAGATCCCAGGGCCCCGTGGCGAGAGACCATTCGCGTCGGCTTTGCCTCCGTGCACAGAAACTTACCCGACCAGCTCAAGTACGGGCGAGCGGGAGCCGTCAACTTGGCCGATGGCGTAGAGGCGCGACTGATCGAACTCGAAGCGCGACTACGTGGCGGCACCCCAACCGATCTTCAGGCGGTTTATGATGGCCTGAACACCCTGCGTGCGGCGTTTGGCACCTTGGGGGTGCCGCCGATCACTGGCGTCCCGACGACGATTCCCGCACTGACCGTGGCCGTACCTGCCACACAGGCTGATGCGGTCGATCTGTTCTTTGAGGAGCGCTCGATGTGGTTGTGGCTTACCGGTCACCGGCTCGGTGACCTCCGCCGCCTGATCCGTCAGTACGGCCGGACCGCGGAGACCGTGTTCCCCACGGGCACCCTCCGCCTTCCCTTTGCCGGCAACTACGGCACCGACGTGAACTTCGTGATTCCTGCCGCCGAGCTGAACAACCAGAAGTTCAACGGCTGCCTCAATCGCAACCCGTAAGAACTGTTCGGCACCAATGTGAAAAGGCCGCCGGTGCACTGTGCACCGGCGGCCTTTTCACGTTCGAACCATCACCGGCAAGCGCGCTACCGACCGCTCACCCCACGCCCGATCTCGACGGCCTTGAAGCCCGGCTCGCCCCAACCGATCACGAACACG